>USDC01000026.1 GCA_900553435.1 uncultured Mycoplasmatota bacterium | reverse complement strand
ATGGTGGGATAATACATATATAAATGAAGGAGCATATAACAGATTTATTGATATTATGAAATATAATGATGCAATTACTAAAAAGCCTAATTTTAATGATATAGTAAATAATAAATTTAATGAATAACTTACTTGAAATTAATAATATTAAGAAAACTTATTATGGTTTAGAAGGAGAAGTTGAGGCAGTAACAAACTTCTCTTTAAATGTTAAAGAAGGAGAATTTATATCAATAATAGGCTCAAGTGGATGTGGAAAAAGTACCGTTTTAAATATTATTTCTGGTTTAGATAATGATTATGAGGGAAAAATAAAATTTAATAAAAATTTAATAAAAGGATATATGCTTCAAGATGATACTCTTTTTCCTTGGCTTACAATTTTTGAAAATGCTTGTTTAGGTTTAAAAATTAGTAAAACTTTAAATAAAGAAACAAAAGATTATACAAAAAAATTATTAATTAAATATGGTTTAAAAGATTTTTTAGATAAATATCCCAGTGATTTATCAGGTGGTATGAGGCAAAGAGTTGCTTTAATTAGAACACTTGCAATAAAGCCAGACATTCTTTTTATGGATGAACCTTTTAGTGCACTGGACTACCAAACAAGATTAAAAGTTAGCGATGATGTTTATAAAATACTAAAGGAAGAAAATAAGACTGCAATAATGGTTACGCACGACATATCAGAAGCAATAAGTTTATCAGATAGAATTGTAGTTATGTCAAAAAGACCTAGTAAAATCAAAAAAGTTTATGAAGTAAAACTAGAAAATAAAACAACTCCTATCGAAAATAGAAAAGATAATATGTTTAGATTTTATTATGATGCTTTGTGGAAAGAGTTAGATCATGAGTGCTAAAGAAAAAGAATTTTTAAAAAAACATAAAAGAAAAAAAGCATTAATAATATTATGTCAATTATCAATTGGTATATTATTTTTAACTATTTGGGAGCTAAGTGCAAAATTAGGTCTTATAAATACATTTATTACTAGTTCTCCGAGTAAAGTAATTGAAACCATTATAGATTTAGCCAGTTCTAATAATTTATTTAGACACATAAATACAACAGTTATAGAAACTTTAATTGCTTTTCTTATAACTACGATTGTATCAATAATTATATCTATAACTTTTTATGAAAATAAATTTATCGCTAAAGTATTTGACCCATATTTAACTATGTTAAATTCTCTTCCTAAAGTCGCACTAGGTCCAATCTTAATAATCTGGCTTGGAGCAAACAAAGTAAGTATTATAGCTATGGCAATATTTATATCTATTATAATTAGTATACAAAGCATCTATAATGGATTTTTAAATACTGATAAAAACAGAATAAAACTGCTTCAAACATTTAAAGCAAGTAAATTTAAAATACTTACAAATGTAGTTATTCCATCTAATTATAAGTTAATAATAAATACTTTTAAAATTAATATTTCTATGGCTTTAATAGGAGTAATAATGGGAGAATTTTTAACTTCTAAAGAAGGTATAGGTTATCTAATACTTTATGGTTCACAAGTATTTAATTTAGATTTAGTTGTAAGCGGAATATTTATTTTAATTATTATTTCTGTTATTATGTATAAAATTATTGTTTGGTTAGAAAAAAAATTAGTCATTCGAGACTAATTTTTAATTATTTTTAAATATTGAAGCTTTAAACTTCGTTTTGAACTTTTAAAATTTTCTTAATTCAAACATTTGCACTCATTTAATAACTTTATTAATCATTCCATTTATATTTTGTATATCTTCCACCAGAAATTTTAGTAATTTTATTTTCTTTAAGCAATTTATTTAATGTTCTTTCAATTGTAGTTTCACTTAAATTAGGGCACTTATTCATTATAAATGCTTTATCTATTGGAATAATACTGTCTTTAAATATATCTATAATTTTATCATAAGCAGTTATTTTTTTGTTTTTAACAATATTTATTCTATAATCAAATTCTTTATAAGCATTTAATATTATTCCTAAATAATATTCTACAAAATATGAATAATCATTTTTATTATCATACCATTTTACTGAACTTTTTTCTAATGTATCATAATAACTATCTTTTGTTTCTTCAATAATTTTTTCAATACTAATATATTTCCCTACCATATAATTTGCTTTATATAATAATAATAGAGTAAGTAATCTACTCATTCTTCCATTACCATCATTAAATGGATGTATAGATACAAAATCTAATATAAATATAGGGATTAATACTAATAAATCACACGATTCTTTATTTACCAATTCATTATAATTTTTACATAAAGCTTCAATTGCAATTGGTGTTTCAACAGGAGATAAAGGTGTAAATCTTACTTTCTTTTCACCTTTTTCATTTTCTTCTTCGATATAATTTTGAGAATTTTTAAATCTACCACCATAGCTATAACCTGTATATCTGTATAAATCTTTGTGTAATTGTAAGATTGTATTTTTAGTAATATCAATAAAATTATAATTCTCATGAATTAAAGATAGTACATCCCTATAACCAGCAATCTCTTCTTCATTTCTATTTTTAGGTTCTAATTTTTGATTTACTATTTCGTTAATTCTTTTATCAGTGGTATAAACACCTTCAATTTTATTTGATGAAGACGTGCTTTGTATTTTAGCAACTTTTAGTAAAGTATCTAAAGTACTTTTTTTAGAATCTAATAAATATGATTGTTTTCCTTTATATTCATGGATTTTACTTATTAAGTTAATAATATTACTATTAGATATCGTACTATTATATTCTTCCATTAAATCAAATTTTCTCAAATTGCACCATTCTCCTTTCATTTGCATCATTATAACACAAAATGATGCAATTAACAATGTGTATGATGCAATTAAATGGAAAGTAATTTATTTATAAACAAATAGTAACTACTGTTTATCTTATTAAATTTTATTAAATTGTAAGTGGAATATTTATTTTAATTATCATTTCTGTTATTATGTTTTGATTAGAAAAAATTAGTCATTCGAGACTAATTTTTATTTTACTTCAAATGTATAAATTAATTGTTTTCCTTGTGCTTCATTTCCTATACTTTCATCCATCCAAAAATATATGTCATATTTAATATCGTTTTTACTACTCTTTATATTTCCTTTCCCTAATAAAAAGTACTTATATTTTGATGTTTCATATTCTAATAAGTCTGAAAGTCGAGTTGTCTTACCATTTATATTTATATTTAAATAATTGTAATCTAAATCAGAAGATTTATCATATTTAAAATATACACTATAGTTTCCTTTAGAGTTTTCTTTTGAAATTGTAATAACATTAGGATTCATCTTTAAAGCCTCTTTTTCGCTCATTGGATTTAATAATAAATTACTTCCTTCTGTTATATTAAATGTTAAATATGAGTCTTCTACCTCAGCATTTTGGTAAGCAAGCATTTCTTTTGTGCTAGCTTCTAACCTCTCTTGTAATGGTAAAGATAAAAGTACAAAATCAATTACTAATAATAACTCTAAAACCAAAATAATTATTTTTCTATTAATATTCATTTTATCCCCCCCTTAATAATTATGAATATTATTTTCCAGCTTCTATTTGAATTTTAAATAAATATGACTTATTATATAAATTCACATTGCTTTTTTCATCTAACCAAATATATAAATCATAATCAATGCTTTCTTTAGCCTCAATCGAACCAGAATAAAGGCTATCGTCACTAGCTTCACTAAATGTTCTTATTCCACTATCTTTTCCTTTTTCTACAATCTTATATCTTATCGCAGAAGCAGGTATTACCTCATTAGTTTTAAATTCGTCATTAAGTGGAACTAATTTCACATCATATCTTAATTCAGAAGTCCCAGTATTTGTTAAATTAAATTTTAATGGTTTTGTTTTAAGTCCTTCTTCATCACTTAAAATTCTATCATCAGTTAGGTTAAAGAAATCCTTTTCTGTATATTCTACTTCAAGTATTTCGCTTTTAACAACTTCCAAAGGAACTCTTGATGTTGAATCATCATATATTTTAATCAAAGCAAAACCCATACCTATAGTAAAAGCTAATATAAATAAAAGAATGATTAATAATATTATAAGTATTCTAGTATCCCTTTTTATTTTCCTTTTTCTTTCTTCTATATCTTCTTCATTTTGTTCTCTTTGTTCTTTTAGCTCTTCTGGATTTATTTTTTCTGCCACTTTTGCACCTCCGAATTGCTATGGCTTGGTATTATAGCATATTTTTATATTTTTTTCAATATTTCCTACTTTTTATTGTTTCTCATATTTCCTTTTACTAATGCTTCTATAATCGCATCTTTTTCTTTTTGTTCTTCTGATTTTTCTTCTTCATTTGATGCTGCATTTTCATTTAATAATTCTTCTAAAGTTTTATTAGTTTGTTCATTATCTATAGAATTATCAAATGTATTTTCTTTTATATCAATAGTTGGACTTATATCCACTTCATCTTTAGGTGTAGGTTCTATTGGTGGAATCTCTTCATTAATTATTTCTTTTTCGTTTATAATATCTTCTTCTTCATTTTTATATTCAGGTTCTTTTTCTTCTTGTTTTTCGGCAATTCCTGTGCTTAGAGTTGCTTCTTCACCTGCATGAGTTAAATCAAGTACTTTTTCTCCATCTTCTTCAGTTATTTTTCCAGAACCATTATTATCATCTTCATCTTTATTCTTTAATTGTTTTTTCAAAATTAATAATCTAAATAATTTAAATATATCATATGCAATTACAGCTAAAGCTGGTATTAATATTGCAATAAACCATCCACTTTTACTTGCTAAAAAGAATTGTACTCTACCTAATTGAGGAATTTTAAATAAAACTTTACCTATTACGTTTTCTTCATAAACAAGTGAAGAGTCAGCCTCTACATTTGCATCCCCTTTAGTTTTAAACTGTACACCTTCATTAGTAACATATTTATCTACTATTCTATGAGTTATTATCATACCTTTCATATATGAATCACTAGATACAAAAGTAATTATATCTCCAACTTCTAAAGTATTAGGGTCATTTACTTTTACATTAAAAACTACATCATATACATTTATATTAGGCACCATACTAGGAGAGATAATTGTATATAATGCCATTGGTGGTTTATAGTCCGCTCCTTTTTTCTCAGCTTGCTTTGCCATTACTACATAATATATTAAAAATCCAGCAAGAATTAATAATGCTATTAATACAACCCAAGAAATAAACTTTAAAATTTTATTTATAATTTGTAATACTTTATTATTCTTAACCTTTTCCCTCATTATTCAATTCCTCTATTCTATAGATAATTATATAAAAAAAAAAGAATGTTTTCAACAAAAAAAAGAAGTAATTTATATCTTAATTACTTCTAACTTCTATTTTTCCAGCAAATGCTTTATTTTGATTGTCATTTTGATTAGCATTTCTATTTAAAAATTCCACATTTAATTTATATGTTTGAGTACTATTTGCAGTTATAACACCTGTTCCAATTTCACCAGAAACTTTAGGAATTGGTTTATTATTTACTGATACAAGAGTACCATCTGTTCCTGTTGTTGTACCACTTACACTGTATACTAAATCATCGTTTATAAATTCATTTTTTCCAACTACCCAGTATAATTTATATCCAGCTGTTCCAGTTGAATTATTAGATACAGTAAAGTCTAAATCTTTTTTAAAACCAGGACTTATATTTGCAACATTTATTTCATTTTGTGTTAAATATTCTATAGTAAGACTTGAAGATCTAATTAACACACTACTTGCTTCTTCGTTACCAATAATTCTTGCAGCAAAGTATGCAAATGTTGCTCCAATTATTGCTATAAATAAAGTTAATAAAGCTATTATATAAATAATCAAGGTATGTCTTTTAACTTTTTCATCTTCACTTTTTTCTATTTTTTCCATATCCTCACATCCTTATATTTTATATTTTAGCAAAGCTTAGTTTTTTATGCAAGATATTTTTTTTATAAACAAAAAAACGTGTTAACCACGTTTAATTTTGTTTTTTTTATTAGTTAGCACTTACATTTTCAGCTGCTACTTCAATCTTACCAGCAAAATGTTTACCTTGGTTAGCATTTTGATTAGAACCAGTTTCTTTAAATGTTACTTTTAAAGAATAACTATGAGTTTCATCTGGTTTTAATGTACCTGAACCTATTTCACTAACACCTGTAGTTGTTGGCATTGCAGTTTCAGTTTTAGTTACAGCAGTACCTTCTCCATCAGGAGTACCAGTTAATGCATAAACTAAGTCAGCTTTATTAGCAAAATCAAATGTTGTAATGTTCCAATTGATTTTATATGTTTGATCAATTGTTGAACCAGCTGCTGCTGCTACTGTAAATGTTTTAGTATCAGTTGCACCAGGTAATGCATTTTGTAATTTGATTTCGTTACCATTAGTATAAGTAATACCAATTGTAGCTGTTTCAACAATTACACTACTTGCTGTATCATTTCCTGTTACGGTTGCACTAAACCATGCAAATGTTGCTCCGATTATTGCAACTAATAATGTAGCAATTCCAACTACTGACAAAAATATAGTTTGTCCTTTGTTATTTTCGTTCATCTCTATCCTCCTCATGATAAAATTATAGCAGCACTTTTTTTTTTTTGCAATATTTTTTTTGTTTTTTTTTACACTTGTGGTAAAATTTTTATTGAGGTAGGTAGTATGAGCAAAAAGAAAACATTACTTATGTACATATTAGGGGGCATCATTCCAGTTTTCATTTTAATAATTTTATCAATTTTTAATAATGTTTTCCCTTTAGGAGAACAAACATTAAATGTTTATGATGGTAGTATGCAGCACCCCGGATTTTTAAGCTATTTTAAAGAAGTTCTGTTAGGAAACAACTCACTTTTTTATTCTTTTAAAGGGGCTTTAGGTTATAATTTTTTTACAACATTCATTTACTACTTAGCAAGTCCTTTAAATTTATTTGTTGTTTTTTTTAAAACAGAATATTTAACAATTTTTTACTCAATTTTAATTTATGTAAAAATCGGTTTATCTGCGGTTACCTTTTTAATTTTATTAAATTACTTTAAAAAGAAAAAATGCAACATTATCTTTAGTAGCATTTATGCTTTAATGGGATATAACCTTGTATATGTGGATAGATTCAGTTATAATGTTGCCACTAGTTATACTAGGAATAGAAAAACTTATAAATGAAAACAAAAAAATATTTTATGTTGTCTCTTTAACACTAAGTATTTTATTTAATTTTTATATTGGATTTATGATTGTTTTATTTAATATAATTTATTTTATTTATAAAATTATTTCATCTAATATAAAAAAAGAAACAATAAAAAGCTTTATAATTTTAACGCTTTTATCTGGTTTAATTTGTTCTATATTTATAATCCCAGTATTTTTCGAATTATTAAATGGCAAAGCTCAACTATATAGTAATAATATGCAAACAAATTATTTTGAAGGTAGCTTAGATTTTATTTATGCATTTTATAAAACTACTGTTGGTTCATTTGCAACTCGTGATATATCTTATGGAACTCCTAACATATATTCTAGTCTTTTTGTTATTTCTTTAGTATTTTTGTTCTTTTTCAACAAAAACTTTAGTAAAAAAGAGAAAATAATAGTACTATCAATTATTATTTTTTACTTACTAAGCTTTAGTTTTAATTTAATAGATTATGCATGGCATTTTATGCAAAGACCTATATGGTTTCCAAATAGATATTCATTTACATTATCATTTTTCTTAATATTAATTGCATTTAAAAGTTTTAATAAAATTAATGATATTAAACTTAGTAAAAAAATGATAATTTGCTTTATTATTTTATTAATAATTTATATTGTGAGTTTTATTTTAAAAGAAGTTTATACAGACAAAGTTTTAATATTTTTTGCAATATTTAGTATAATGTTATTACTTTTATATTTTATTACTTTTACTTTAAAAATAAATAAAAAATTAATTTATATTACATTTATATTTGTTTTTATTGAACTTTTAATAAATT
>USDC01000025.1 GCA_900553435.1 uncultured Mycoplasmatota bacterium | reverse complement strand
TTCAAAAACTAGTGATGCATTACTTACTTTTGATAATAAAAAAATAGAAATAGATAAGATAAAAGATATTAAAGAAATATAATAAAAAACACGCTAGAGGTTCTAACGTGTTTTTATTTTAGACACATTCTACGAATGTATCATTTAAACATCTAATACTACATAGACAATTTAAGTCCATTGTAAATATTGAGTCAGTTGCTTCATATGGAAGTGTACTTGTAGTATCAGTATTTGGTGCTAGTACTCTGAATGTAGCGCAGCAACCATCAACTTTTTCAACTCTAAATACACTTGAGCAAGTAGCGTCATTTACTGTGCAGTCAACATTAGTTCTAGATGTAGGCATTTTCCAAGGCGCTCCGTTTCCGCAGCAAGTATAAAGCATTATAGGTCTAGTATTGCACATCATGCAGTTAGTACCGCCACCTAAAGCTGGTCTATCACATGAGTTTAAACAATTTTCTGGACATGCGTTAGATTGAAGCACTACAATTATTTGTAAGATTTCTGAGATGCAACTACAATCTTTGTTATTATCATTATTACACATATAATCCACCCCTTCATTTCTTTTTCATTAATAATTTATGTTATTTTATTCATTTTAGTGATTCCTTTTACCTAATTTTTCATAATTTTTAGTTTTTAAAATAGTATTTAATGTTAGGAGCATAAGTTATGGATAATATAAATGAGTTAATAAGAGTTAAAAATTTTGTTAATAATTTAAATTTAAAGTTAGAAAATGAAGAAGTTCTAACAGAAGTAGAGGAAAAAATAATAAGTTATATTAGTTTTCTTATAGATTTTAAAGAAAAAAAGAATGAAGACTTTACAAAAATATTACAAAGATATCGTTCTACTAGATAATGTTTTACTTTATAAAAACTCTTTAGTGTGCTACAATGTTTTTAGGTGAAAATAATGGAAAAGTATTGGAAATTAATTTTAGGAGTTTTAGTATTAATTTGTTTAGTAATTGGATTAGTTTTAATTTTTACTAATAGTGAAAAGGTAGAAGATAGTGAGCTTTTCGCATCAGAATACACTCAAGTAGATGAAGATAATGTTTTTGTTTATAAAAACGCCAAAGAAATAATTCAAATACTTGAAAATGGGACAGGAGTAGTTTACTTAGGTTTTCCAGAATGTAAGTGGTGCCAAGCATATGTTCCATACCTAGATGAAGTAGCTAAAGAAAATAACATTGATAAAATTTATTACTTTAATATAAGAGAAGATAGAGAAAAAAACACAGCTGATTATAAAAAGATAGTAGAGTTAACAAGCGATTTTCTTCTTTATAATGATGAGGGAGAAAAAAGAGTGTTTGTACCAGATGTATATGTGGTATTAGATGGTGAAATTTTAAGTCATAACAATGAAACTTCAATGATTACTGAAGATATTCTTCCAATAGATTATTGGACAGATGAGAAATTAGATAATTTAAAGAAAACTTTAAAGGAAATGTTTACACCATTATCTTCTAGAAGTTGCACTACATGCAATTAGAAAAGAGGTTATATTATGTTAATAAGATATTTAATAATAATTGCTGTTTTAGTTTTAATTGCTATAATAGTAATAAAAATTAATAAAAAAGATTTTTCTATTGAAATTAATAAATTAATTCAATATCTAGGTGGAAAAGGCAATATTTTAGATGTTGAAATAAATATGTCAAGATTAAAGGTAAAACTTAAAGATGTAAAAAAAGTTGATAAAGATGGAATAACTAAACTTGGTGCTAAAGGGATAGTAGAGGTGGATGACCAACTTAAAATTATATTTGGTCCTAATTCTAAAGCACTTAAAAAATATATGGTAGATTTAAAAAAATGACACAAAGTGTCGTTTTTTTTCACAATTCGACAAATTTCTACATTACAATTTGTTACAATTTTTGCGGGAGGGTGATTAGATGATAAGTTTTATAGAGATTTTAATAAGCGCAGTTGTAACATTTTCACCGTTATTATTTTATTACTATTATGTTGCATATAAGAAAACGGTGAGAGAAAGTGAGAAAAAGATTTTAATTAAACTTTGTTTGTTTTCTACAATATTCATTATATTTTCATTACTACTTTATTTTGATAATAAATTGTATTATTTGTTAGTAACTTTACCAATATTGTATTCATACTTGTATGGTAATAAAACAATGATTATTACTTCTATGGCAGTCGTTGGAGTATTTTCATATATTCAAATTGATGCGAATGTAATTTTTTTAGTTTTAATAAATTTGTTTTATGTTTTGTCATATTTTTTATATTCAAAGTTTCAAAAGAAAAGAATATTTTTTACAACACTTTTTTGGTTAAGTACATGTTTAGTAACAGCTATTTATTATTGTATAACCAATATGAGTGCTATATTAAATATTAGCTTTTTGTTTTTGTTTTTATCTTATACTTTAATTGTATTTATTTCTGATAGATTAATAGGTAAGGCAAGTGAGGTAATAAATTTATATATGACATTAAAGGAGTTTGAAAAAGAAAAGGTTATGCAATCTTCATTTTTTAAGATTACGCATGAAATAAAAAATCCTATTGCTGTATGTAAAGGATATTTAGATATGTTAAATGTTGCTGATTTTAATACCGATGCTGATAAAGTTAAAAGTGAGAAGTATATCAATATCATAAAAGCTGAAATTGATAGAACTTTAACTCTTTTAAATGATTTTCAACAATTTACAAAAATAACAATAGAAAAAAAGAATTTTGATTTAAATATATTATTAGATGATGTAAAAGAAGCAATAACACCTTTAAAAAACAAGTATAAAGTAAAAATAGAATTTCATTCAGAAAATATTTTAGAAGTATATGCTGATTATAATAGATTAAAACAAGTTATGACAAATATTATAAAAAATGCAATAGAAGCAAGTGAAATAAAAGAAGATAGTAAAATTATAGTTACTTCTTATATAGATAATGATAAATTATATTTTATTGTAAAAGATAATGGAGTAGGTATGAAAAAAGAAGTTATGGAAAAACTTACTGTTCCTTTTTATACTACTAAACAAACTGGTAGTGGTCTTGGAATATGTCTTAGTAATGAAATAATAAACGCACATGGTGGTAGATTAAAATTTTCTTCCAAAGTAGGTTATGGTACAACTGCGAAAGTTATTTTACCAATAAAATAAGCTTAGAAAAACCTAAGCTTATTTTTATATCATATACATATTTGAGTTAACCTCTACATCGGTATTAGATTTAACTTCAGTTTCTAGTTTTTTTACTCTTGATTCTAGATTTTTAACTTCAGTTTCTAGTTTTGATATTCTGTTTTCATATTCATTATAAACATTACTATTTAAATTAGGTAAAATATTTGCTCCAGAGCTCATCATATTTCCACTAGCGTTAAACATATTTGGAGTTTGAAACATATTAGTATTCGCACTATACATATTAGGATTAGGTGCCATTTGGTTTATATATCCTCCATAGTTATAGTCTGAATAAAACATATCTCTATCTTGTTTCAAGGTAATCACTTCACTTTCCATATCTGTGTTTGTTTTTTATTATTTCATTATAGTATATGTATATTTTAAAAGTTATGTTAAAATATTTTTGGGTGAAGAAGATGAGACTTAGAAATAATCCTAATGCTTTAGAAATTATTAAAAACTCTCCTAATTTTATTAGTAATCCTGAAAGTTATAAAGGAAGATGGAATAGTTTTTTTAAAAATGATAACCCTATTGAAATAGAAATAGGCATGGGTAAGGGGAATTTTATAATAAAAAAGGCAAAAGAAAATAAAAACATAAATTATATTGGAATAGAAAAATATAATAGTGTTTTAGTTCAAGCTGTAAAAAAATTAGGTGAAGAAAAAATAGAAAATTTGGTATTATTAAGTTATGATGCTAGTAATATTGATACAATTTTTTCAAATGAAGTAGAAAAAATATATTTAAATTTTTCTGATCCATGGCCTAAAGTAAGACATGCTAAGAGAAGACTAACTAATAAACGTTTTTTAGATAAATATCAACTAATTTCAAGAAATGATGTAAAAATACAGATGAAAACAGATAATGTTAATTTATTTTTATATTCAAAAGAAGAATTAGAAAATAATGGATTTAAAATAGTTTATGAAAATAATGATTATGGAAATGAAGAAGAAAATATTTATAAAACAGAGTATGAAGAAAAGTTTATAAAAAAGGGTATTAAAATAAATTGTCTAAAAGCATTTAAAACTTTACAATAACTTGTTTTTATTACTTTATATATAAAAAGAAAATATTTATATTTGTAAAAAGTATGATATAATAAATATACGTATAGGTGGGTGAATAAATGAGAAAAAAGCTTGTGATTTTAGCGTTATTATTTTTAACCACTGGATGTAGTGCACAAAATTTAAATGACTTAAGTATTGAAGACTGTGCTAATTACGTTATTAATAGTGATGTAAATATTGCTAATATAAATAAAGTTGGGTATAGATATTATTTACCAAGAGGATTTAGTGTTATAAATGATGTAGATTATAATGAAACTTTAATTTCTGATGGTAATAAGTATTACATGTATATTGATATAGTAAGTTATTATAATAATAAGACTCCAACCTATAATGAAGATAGTAATGCATATTTTTCTAAGAAAATAAAAGCTAATAATAAAGAAGGATTTTTAGAAATAAGAGAAGAAAATGATAAATTTTTTATTGAAATGATGTATAATTATGCTAAAATAGAAGTGTTAGTAGAAGAAAAAGATATCAAAGAAGCAGTTACTAATATTAGCTATATTTTATCTTCTTTAAGGTATAATAAAAATGTAATAAGTAATTTAATTGATGAGGACGTACTTGATTTTGAAGAAAAGACTTATACACTTGCTAAACCTAAAGAAGAGATGGAAACAAAAAATATTTTGGAATATGCAGAAGAATATGACAATTATAAAGATGTTAATAATGAACTTCCTGATACTGACATGATAGATGGATAATTAAGGAGCGTGTAATTAGATGGGTGTATTAAAAAAATTAAAGGATATTTTTTACGATGAAGAGATTATAGAAGAAGATGATGAAGAAGAAGTAAAAGAATCTAAGCCTATAATAAGAGAAGTAAAAAAAGAACCAATAAAAAAACAAACTATAGAACAACGTGAAATACCTAAGGAAAAAGAAACTAAAGAACTGAATACTGAGGCTATAGAATTTAGAAGACCTGAGGAAAATAAAAGAATTGAGCCTGAGTATAAAAAAGAACAAAGAGAAGTCAGTGAAAGAGAACTATATCAAAGTAAACAAACTTTCAAGTTTCCTATATTAGATGATGATGAATTTGAAACACCACGTGTTAGAAAGACTAGAAGTGGTTCTACTAATATAATGGATGTTGAAAGAAGAAACAGAGAAATAAAAAGAAAAGAAGAAGTAAAAGAGCCAACAAAACCTAAGGTATTTAAGCCAAGTCCAGTTATTTCTCCAGTTTATGGAATAATGGATAAAGATTATGATAAAACAGAAATAATGAATAGAAGCAAAGAAATTGCAAATGCTAATAGGACAAGCACTGACTATGATAGTATAAGAAAAAAAGCGTATGGTTCTAATTATGAAAAAGAAACTAAAAAAACAGATGTAACTAAAGTTTTAGAAAATGTAAATGAAATAGAACAAGAACTTGAAAAAGTAAGAAAAAATACTAATAGTAGAAGTAATATTGAAAGTTTACTTCAAAGCATCGAAGATAATGCTAATTTAACAGTTGGAGATATGGAAGAATTAAAGGAAAAAGAAGAAAAAAGTGAAGTATCAAGATTGGATAAATATAAAAGAGAAGATGAAAAAAATAGAAGACTAGAAGAAATTGGAGATAAAACACTTGAACATGATTTATTTAATCTTATTGATTCAATGTATGATGAGGAGGATAAAGAATAATGAGTGGGTTAGAATTTTTAGGAGAATTTTTACCAATAATTGTGTATATATTATTAATAGTAATACTTATTATTGGAATAGTATTAGGAATAAAATTAATAATCACAATGGATAAGGTAGAAAAGGTTGTAGATGATGTTAATGATAAAATACAATCATTAAATGGATTTTTTTCAATAATTGATTTTACAACAGATAAGATTGCATTATTTAGTGATGCATTAGTTGGATTTTTAAGTAATGGAATTTCAAAAATATTTGGGATTTTTAGTAAAAAAAAGAAAGAAGGGAAAAAAGATGAGTAAAAAAGAAAATAAAAGAAAAGGTGGAATAGGAAAGTTTATTGCTGGAGCTGCTGTTGGAGCTGGATTAGGAATTTTATTTGCTCCACAAAAAGGTAGTGAAACAAGACGTGCTTTAAAAGAAAAGTTAGATGAGCTTGTAAAAAAGGCAAAAGAAATTGATATTAATGAAGTAAGAGAAGAAGTAGAAGCAAAAGTTGAAGAAATAAAGGCTGAACTTGAAGACCTTGATAAAGAAAAGGCATTAAAAATTGCAAAACAAAAAGCAAAAGTTCTTCAAGCAAAAGTAGAAAACCTATATGATTATGCTGTTGCTAAAGGTACTCCAGTAGTAGAAAAAATAGCCGCAGACATAAAAGAAAAAACTTTAACAGTTGCTAAAGAAGTAGTTGAAAAGTTAGAAGAAGAAAAAAAAGAAGAAAAGAAAAATAAAAAAAATGAATAACGAAGAATTTGATGTTTAAGGAAAAGCAAAGTAGTTTAATATTTTAAATATAGAGATTTAGTGTTTGGTGGAAACTAAAAAAATATTAAATGAAGTTACACTTTTCTTAGTTAAAACGGGTAACTTACGTTAAAAGTTAAAGTGCATGAATCTCATGAATTAAGGTGGTACCGCGGTTTATTTCGTCCTTAAATCATGAGTTTTATTTTATAGAAAGAAGGAGTAAAAAATGACATTATTTGAAGATTTAAAATATAGAGGTTTAATACAAGATATATCAAGCCCAGAACTTGAAGATATATTAAATAATAAAAAGATAACTTTTTATATTGGAACAGATCCAACAGCTGATTCTATGCATATTGGACACTTTTCATCATTTTTAATCGCATCAAGATTAAAAAGATATGGACATAATCCAATACTTTTAGTAGGTGGAGCAACAGGACAAATCGGAGATCCAAAACCAACTACAGAAAGAGCAATGATAACTAAAGAAGAAGTAAAGAAAAACGTAGAAGCTTTAACAAAACAAGCAAAGAATATTTTTGGATGTGAAGTAGTTAATAATTATGATTGGTGTAAAGATATTAATTTTATAGATTTTTTAAGAGATTATGGAAAATTCTTTAATATAAATTATATGTTAAACAAAGATATAGTAAGAAGAAGATTAGATACAGGTATAACTTATACAGAATTTTCTTATATGATTATGCAAGCTTTAGATTACTTACATTTATATAAAGAAAGAAACGTAACACTTCAAGTAGCTGGTTCTGACCAATGGGGAAATATAACTGCTGGTATTGAACTTATTAGAAAAAAAACAGGAGATACAGTTTATGGTATGACTATGCCACTTGTTACTGATTCTCATGGAGTAAAATTTGGTAAAACTGAGGGAAATGCAATATGGTTAGATAAAAATAAAACATCTTCATATGAATTATATCAATTTTTAATTAATACAGAAGATGCATCAGTAATAGATTATCTGAAAAAATTAACATTTTTAACAAAAGAAGAAATAAAACAAATAGAAAAAGAACACAATGAAAAACCAGAAAGAAGAACTGCACAAAAAAGACTAGCTAAAGAAATAATTACTTTTATTCATGGAGAAGAAGAATATAATAAAGCATTAAAAATAAGTGAGTGTTTATTTAGCGGAAAAATAAATGAACTTTCACAAAAGGAAATAGAAGATGTTATAAAAACATTTGATACAAAAGAAATAAAAATAAACGAAAAACTAATAGATATACTTGTAGAAAATAATGTTTGCACTTCAAGAAGAGAAGCAAGAGAATTTTTAGGAAATAATGCAATTACAGTAAATGGAATAAAACAAAATGATGAAAATTTCATAATAACTGAAAAAGAGTTAATGTTTGGTAAATATTTAATTATAAGAAAAGGTAAGAAAAATTATTTTGCATTTATCATAAAATAGTCAAAAAGTAAACCAAATGTCAATTGCGGGGGGGGTAGACTTTACTAAAATAAACTACAGAAAACTGTAGTTTTTTTAATACTTTATAGTTAGAAAAAACACGCATTCTTGCACACAGCACAT
>USDC01000024.1 GCA_900553435.1 uncultured Mycoplasmatota bacterium | reverse complement strand
TGTTAAAATAGTTATGTAAAGGAAGAGATAAAATGGAAGAGTATATAGAACAATTAACTATTGATTATGAGGTTTCGATTGAAACTATAAAATCTATTTTAAACATAATTATTACAACTAATGAAGTAAAACCCGAATTTATTAATGAGGTATTAGAAGAAAGTGTAAGTTATTTTTCTTCTTTAAAAGAAGAAGATATTGAACTTGCAATTAAATTAACATTTTCGCATATTACAAAGGAATTTGAAGAAAATACTGCTTTATATGATATTGAAAATGGAGTATATGTTGATGGCCAAAACAAATCTGAAATCGATCCAATAGTAAGAAAGCTAAAATAGAAATAAAATATTATTTAATAAAGAGCTTTACTTTGTTTCTATTTTTATTTATTCAAAAATGATTAATAAATACATTTTTATCCATAATAATACTATGGATAATTTTTTAAATAAATATAAAAATGAAATGATTAAAAACTTAATGCAACTTATAAATATTAAAAGTGTATATAAAAAAAGTAATGATAAAAACAAGCCATTTGGAAACGATATTAATAATGCTTTAATCTATGCATTAGAACTTGGAAAAAAACTTGGATTTAAAACTAAAAACATAGATGGATATTGTGGAATTATCGAATTTGGAAAAGGAAGTTTGTTTGGAATTGTTGCACACTTAGATGTAGTACCAGGAAAAGATGAATGTTTTAAATCATACATTAAAGATGGGAAAATTTATGGAAGAGGTGCTATTGATGATAAAGGACCTGTTATTAGTGTGCTTTATGCAATGAAGTTTGTTATGGATAATTTCAAGGTAAACAAAAGAATTAGACTTATTTTAGGCCTTGATGAAGAGAGGAATTGGAAGTGTATTGATTATTACAAAAAACATGAAGAAATTCCTTTACTTGGTTTTACACCTGATTCAAAGTTTCCTTGTATTTATAAAGAAAAAAGCATTTTTTCATTTTATTTATCAAAAACAATTAATAAAAACAAATTTATTTCTATAGAAAAAATAGAATGCAATAATAGAATTAATGTAGTGCCTAAATATTGTAGTATAAACTTAAAATGTGAAAATTTAATTGATGTATTAAATTACATAACTAAAATAAATAAAAAATTTAATTTTAATATAGAAATTACTTCTAAAAATTCTTTACTAACTATATCTTCTTTTGGAAAAGAAGCACATGCTTCATTAGTTGAAGATGGAATTAATGCAATTACTAAATTAATTATATTATTAAATGATGTATTAAATCATTTTAATATTCCAAACGAATTATTTGACTATGTTGTAAAATATTTTAATAAATTATATTATAAGAATATTAGTATTAATGTTGGAAATATAGTTTTTGAAAAAAATAATATATATATTTATTTTAATCTAAGAGTTCCAATAGAATTTAAATTTGATGAATTAAATGAAAAAATAAAAAATACTTTAAAAACATATAAAATAAACTATAAAGTTATAGAATTTAAAGATGGATTTTTAACAGATAAAAATAGTGAGTTAGTAAAAACTTTATGTAGCGTATTTAATAAAGAAAATAATAGTAATTATAAGCCAATAACCTCAGGAGGTGCAACATATGCTAGAGCTTTTAAGAATTTTGTGGCTTTTGGAGCAAACATGCCTCTAAGTATTGATATGAGTCATAAAGAAAATGAATATATTAGTATTAATAACTTACTTTTTAGTTTTAAAATATATGCAAAAGCAATATATGAATTAACAAAAAAGAAATAGGAAAGAACCTATTTCTTTTTAATCATTTCCCCTAGCTATTAAAACTAATCTTAAAAGTTCAAGTAAACTTGCTACTAAACCTGCAACATATGTAAGTGCTGCAGAAGTAAGCATACTTTTTGAACCATTTAATTCTTTTTGGCTAAATTGTTTTAAAGCTTTAAGTTGTTTTCCAGCCCTATTTGATGCATTAAATTCAACTGGTAATGTAACGAGTTGAAAAATTACACCAAAAGACATTAGTATAATAGATAACCATAGTAAATTTACGCTAGATAATATAAAACTTATTATGATTAAAATATATGCAAAATATGAAGCAATATTTACTATCGGAAATATAAATGCTCTTATTCTCATATACAAATATTTTTCCTTATCTTGTATTGCGTGTCCTACTTCGTGGGCTGCAATTGATATTGAAGCAATTGTACTACCATGAAAAACTTCATGTGATAATCTTACAACTTTGCGTCTTGGATCATAGTGATCACTCATAACTCCACTAGTTTCTACAATATGAACATCTTTAAGTCCATTTTTATCAAGAATTTCTCTTGCCACTTCAAAACCAGTCTTTTCTTTTTCTGTTTTAATTCTTTTATATTTATTATATGTACTTTGACAATAGATTGAAGCACACACTGGGATAATAAGAATTAAAACTATAATTAATAATTGTGTTCCCATTATAATATTTTCCTTTCAATCAATATTCTTCTTAATTCGTCAGCTTTATCAAAATCTTTATTTATTCTTGCTTCTTCCCAATCTTTATAAATTTGTTTTTCCTCTAAAGATAATTTTATTAAATCATAATCCAAACCAAGAATACTACTGACTATTAATATTTTATCATATAATTGTGAAATATTTGTGTCTTTTTTTCTAAGTGATATATTAAGGTCTTTTACTAATTCTAAAAGATAAGTAATCACATTTGAAGTATTAACATCATCATCCATATATTCTTCTAGTTTTTCATCTTTTGTAATATTATTACAATTTATATTATTTATTTGTAAATAAATATTAGCGTTTTTAAGTACATTTTTAACTTTATCATTTATTTTAATACTTTCATTAAATAAAGTCTCAGTTAAATCAATAGGGGCTCTATAATGAGTTTTAAGCATCGCTATTCTTATTACATTAGCATCATACTTTTCTCTTAATTCATGAGCAATTATAAAGTTGCCAAGGCTTTTACTCATTTTTTCCCCATTTACTTTAACATGTCCATTATGAATCCAGTAATTGGCAAGCGGATGGTTCCACATTGCATAACTTTGTGCACATTCATTTTCGTGATGAGGGAATTTTAAATCAACTCCTCCTCCATGTATATCAATTTTTTCTTTAAATATTTTATTAATCATTACCACACATTCAGTGTGCCAACCAGGTCTACCTGTTCCAAATGGTGCATCCCAAGTTATGCCCTTATCAGTTTTTTTCCAAAGCACAAAGTCATATGGATTTTCTTTATCAGAGTCAACTTCTATTCTACTACCATACTCTAATTTTGTTATATCTTGTTTTGAAAGTGAACCATATTCTTTTACTTTGCTAACATTAAAATAAATATCATCTTTCACTTTATATGCATAACCTTTTTCTAAAAGTTGTTCTATAAAACTTATTATTTCATCCATAGTTTCTGTTACTCTTGGTCTGTAATCTATATCTAGACAATTAAAACTTTTTATATCTTTTAAATATATTTGTATAAAACGGTTAGCAAGTTCTTTTTCAGTAATACCAAGTTCTAAGGCAGCATTTATTATTTTATCATCAACATCAGTAAAATTAGATGCATATTTAACATCATACCCAAGATATTTAAAATATCTATAAAGAGTATCAAAAAATATTACTGGTCTCATATTACCTATGTGTGCATAACTATAAACCGTTGGGCCACACACATACATATTTATTTTTCCTTTATTTATTGGAGTAAATTCTTCAAGTTTATTTGTTAATGAGTTAAATAGTAACATAACATCACCTATCCTTTTAGTCTTTGTAAGACTTTTTCTTTTCCTAATAAGTGAAGAGTACTAGCAAGATCTGGACCATGCATTATTCCTGTTGTTTTTATTCTAATTGGCATAAAAAGAAGTTTCCCTTTATTACCACTTGTTTCTTTTGTTTTATCAATTGCTTCTTTAATATTTTCTATAGTCCAATCTATACTTTCTATGTGTTTTGTAAATTCTTTAATTGTATTATTTATTTTTTCATCACTTTCCATAAATTCTTTAGCTTCTTTTTCAAGTTCAATATTTTCTTCAAAAAACATTTTAGTAGCATCTACGATTTCTTTACCAAAATCTATATAGTTTTGATGAAGTAATATTAATTCATTTATCCATTCTTCACTCTTATCTTTTAAATTATATGCTTCTTTTAAAAATGGTAGTGTTAAATTTTTTAATTTTTCTAGAGATAATTCTTTTATATAATGTGAGTTAAACCAATTTAGTTTTTTAACATCATAAATTGATGGAGAAGAACCAATTCTTGACATATCAAATTCTTTAATAAGTTCTTCTTTAGTAAAAATTTCTTTGTTATTTTCACTTGACCAACCTAAAAGTGCCAAATAATTTATGACTGCTTCTGGTAAATACCCTTCATTATATAAATCCATGAATGATGCATCCCCATTACGTTTGCTTAATTTTTTATTATCACTGCCATTTACTGTAGGCATATGAATATATGTTGGTTTTTCCCACCCAAAAGCATCATATATATGATTATATTTAGGAGTAGACATTAAGTATTCGTTGCCACGTGATACATGTGTAATATTCATTAAATGATCATCTACCACATTAGCAAAATTATATGTTGGATAACCATCACTTTTAATTAATACTATATCTTCTAACACACTATTATCTACTTCTATTTTTCCAAAAACAACATCTTCAAAAGAACTAACCCCTTCTTTAGGCATTGAAAACCTAATAACGTAAGGAACATTTTCTTTTAAATTCTTTTCTATTTCTTCTTTACTTAAATTTTTACAATGACCATCATACATAAATGCTTGTTTTCTTTTTTCAGCTTTTTGCCTTAAAAAATTTAGTCTCTTTTCGTCACAAAAACAATAATATGCTTTACCTTTATCAATTAATTCCTTAGCATATTTTAAATATATTTCTTTTCTCTGGCTTTGAATATATGGACCATACTTTCCGGGATTATTAGGTCCTTCATCAAAATTAATACCGCATAAATTACATGTTTCATAAATAAAATCTATTGCTCCATCTACTTTTCTATTTTGATCAGTATCTTCTATTCTAAGAATAAACTCTCCATCAAAATGTTTAGCTATTAAATAACTATAAAGTGCACTTCTTAAATTCCCAATGTGCATAAATCCTGTTGGGGATGGTGCAAAACGTGTTCTAACTTTCATTTTCTTCACCCACTAATATTTTATCAAAATGTAGGTATTTAGTCTATATTAAAAAGAGCCGAACTACTACTGTGTCGGCTCTTAACGAAAGTATAAAACTTTCAAAACTACAGTTAGAAGTATTTTTCTTCTAACAATTATGTAAGCAACTTCGCTTACATTATTATTATATACAATTGCTTTTTTATTATACATATTTTTTTAATTTTTTATGTATTTTTTTTAAGGAATATGCTATAATACCGGAGGAAAAAGGTGAAAAAGATGAAAAAAACATACATATTTGGGCATAGAAATCCTGATACTGACTCTATTTGTGCGTCTATTACTTTATCTAACTTAAAAAACAAACTTGGTTTTCATACAGAACCAATGAGATTAGGAGAAGTAAATAATGAAACTAAATTTGCATTAAATTATTTTAATGTGGAAAAACCAAAATTTTTAAATGATGTTAAATTACAACTTAGCGATGTAAATTATTTAAAGGGATTTTATGCGAATGAAGAAATGTGTTTATATGATTCGTATAACTTAATGAGCGAAAATAATGTAAGTGGTATACCAATTATAGAAAAAAATGGAAAACTAAGTGGTATGATTACCTTAAAAGAAATAGCTAATTATCTTATAAATGGAGATTTTGAAAACATTAAAACAAGTTATGATAATATACTTAGAACACTTGAAGCTAAAGAATTACTTAGATTTAACGATGAAATAGAAGGTAAAATTAGAGTTGCCTCATATAGAAGTACAACTATAAGAGAAAATGTTGATTTTAATGAGTCAGATATTTTAATTGTTGCTGATAGACACAGTGTTATTGAATATGCAATAAAAAAGAAAATACAACTTATTATCTTAGTTGGAGACTCATTTATAAAAGAAGAACATTTAGAAGAAGCTAGAAAAAATAAAGTCAATATTATTAAAACTAAACTTAGTGGATTTTTTGTTACAAAAAGAATTAACTTATGCTCATATAATAAATATTTAATTGAAAACAAAAATAATGAACCTGTATATTTTTATAATTATGACTATGTAAATGAATTTAAAGAAAGTGCTAATAAAATAAGACATACTAATTATCCGATAGTTGATAAAAATGAAAAATGTTTAGGACTTCTTAGAATGGCAGATATTGATTCAAATGAAAGAAAAAAAGTTATACTTGTAGATCACAATGAGCCAAGACAAAGTGTAATTGGTCTTGATGAAGCTGAAATATTAGAAGTAATTGACCATCACAATATCGGAAATATTCATACAAAAAATCCTATTAACTTTAGAAATATGGCTGTTGCTAGTACAAATACTATTATTTATACAATGTATAAAGACCATAATATACCACTATCAAGAGAAATGGCTGGGTTAATTTTCTCAGGTATATTATCTGATACACTATTACTTAAAAGTCCAACTACAACTGAATTAGATAAAAAAATAGTAAAAGAATTAGAAGAATTATTAAATTTAGATTATATGGAATATGGACTTTTAATGTACAAAGCTGGTGTTGATATAACTGGTAAAACTATTGAGGATGTAATAAATACAGATTATAAACAATACGAAGTCGGAGAAGATTCAATAGGTATTTCACAAGTAATGACTCTATCTATTGAAAATATTGAAAATAACAAACAAGCTTACATTGAAGAACTAAATAAAATGAGTAAAGATAGAAACTTAAAAATTGTTGCTTTATTTGTAACTGATATAATAAATAATGGTTCATATCTTTACTATAATGAAGAAAGTGAAAACCTAGTAAAAATTGCATTTAATATTGAAGATATAAAGCAAGGCGTGTATTTACCAAATTATGTTTCAAGAAAAAAACAAATGTTACCAAAATTATTAGATGTATTAGACTAAAAAAAGTGGGAATTCCACTTTTTTTAATTAGTTATTACAAACCTACTACTTTCAAGTGCTGAGGCATGGCCAGTTCCACCGTTTAATGCAAATACTCCTGGAGCATAACGACTATTATACATTCCTCCCCTATAATGCCATGGATATAATCCTCTTAAATTATATATATCTAAAGAATACCATGTAAAAACTTCTTTAGATGCATCACCAAGTTTTCCAGTGTTTTTTCTAGCTGTTTCACCATTAAAAGAATATTTATCATAGTATTTTTCTGATGGGTAATCATAATCTCCAGTAAAATCAATATAACTTCCAGTAGCATACACAATACCAGTAAAGCCAGAATTTGCACCATAAGAACCTCCACTCATCATACTCTTTCCATCTGGACCTACCATATTTCCCATTACATACTCTAATGCACCACCACTCATGTCATATACTCCATATATATTTCCAGTAGTTGATGCACTACTCCCTAGTTCTGTTTCATATGAGTTACAACTTGTGCTTTCACTACTACCGGCATTTGCTCCACATCCTGTTATGTAATTACTATTATTATTCATTCCTATTTCTTTACATATTCCGTTTGTACATGTTCCATATTTTGAGTGTGATAGATATGCTACTGCTCCCCATTCAATGTTTTTTATCATGTGGCTATCAACATTAGAACTAAGTCCATATATGTTTCCAGTAGAATTCATTTTTTTAATATTTGTAAAAAAAGTAGATACTGGAGCTCCCCTCCAACTAGTAGTATTTGGTTTGGTTAATGGATTAATTGTACTTAAATTACAATCTTCGCCTAAAGTAGAATAATTTAATGGAATGCAATTTACATCACTTGATACTTCAAATTTTCCTACCCAAAAACCTGTTAAATCAACACTACCAAATGTAAAGGCTGGATGAGTGTAATACTTATTATTACATAAACTGTCTGTACACTTCTCTTCATTTAAAGTACACACCTCACTTGTTCCGTCTCCATCTTCTCCTTGTATGTTATCTGTGCATTTTATATCTCCTGTTGTGTTTGTTCCTTTTTCAAACTTTATTTCTATTTCTTGAGGCTCACTTGTTTTTGTTCCATCTAAATTATAATTCCATACCTTATATTTATATCTTGGTATCCACACTTGCATTGTTAAAATATCTTCTATTTTTATTTCTGTTCCTAAACTTCCGTTTTTATATTCCTCTCTTTTTTCACTTTTTACTGTTACACTATTTGCCCACATTTTTTCTTCATAATCATACCACTTATGTTCTGTGCTTTTATTCTCTTTATCTGCGAC
>USDC01000023.1 GCA_900553435.1 uncultured Mycoplasmatota bacterium | reverse complement strand
TATCTTTTAGAAAAAAATTGTAAAATAATTTTACTTTCACATTTAGGCAAAGTAAAAACAGAAGAAGATAAAAAAAACAACTCATTAAAAATAGTTTATAAAGAACTAAAAAAACAAATAAATGCAAAAGTATTTTTCTCAAAAGAGCTCGTTGGAACAAAATTTGAAAAAAAGGTAAAAAATTTAAAACAAAAACAAATTCTTTTATTAGAAAACACAAGATTTATGGATTTAGATAATAAAAAAGAATCAAATTGTGATTTATCACTTTCAAAATATTGGGCAAGTTTTGCGGATTTATTTGTAATGGATGCGTTCGGTTCATCTCATAGAAAACATACCTCAACTTATGGTGTTGGTAAGTTTTTACCAACTTCTTATGGATTGCTTATAAAAGAAGAAATAAATGCTTTAAATGAAGCTTTACAAAATGATAAAAAAATAGTTATTTTGGGTGGAGCAAAAATAGAAGATAAATTAAATTTAGTTAAAAGTCTTTTACCAAAGTCACAAAAAATATTAATTGGTGGTAAAATGTGTGCAACTTTTCTTTATTTAAAAGGTAATAAAGTTAAAAAATCACAAGTTAATTTAGAAGTTACAGAAAGTTTAAAAAAAATATATAAAGATAATGTAAATAAATTAATAATACCAATTGATATAAAAACAAATAATACAGAAAATATAAAAGTAGAAAATTTAAAAGAAGAAGAAATTTTTGATATAGGAAAAAATACAATAGAACTTTTCAAACAAAATATAAATAAAGAAGATTTTGTTGTTTGGAATGGACCACTAGGTCTTGTAGAAAATAAGAACTATGAAGTTGGAACTATTGAAATATTAAATTATTTAAAACAAAATGATATTAAAACAATAATTGCTGGAGGAGATACTGCCGCTGTCGCAAATAAATACAATATGAAATTTTATCATATTTCTACTGGTGGAGGAGCGACATTGGAATTTCTAGAGGGAAAAGAATTACCAGCTCTAACTCTTAGAATGGAGGTAAATAATGAAAAGAATAATATTTAATCATAAAAGTTATTTAACATATGATGAAATAAATAATTATAAAAAAGAAATATCAAAATTAATCCCAGAAAACTATGAACTAATTATATTTCCGCAAATAATATATTTAACAATGTTTAAAAATGTGAAATATAAAATAGGTGCTCAAAACTTTTATAGTTATAACAGTGGTTCATTTACTGGTGAGGCAAACATAAAATCATTAAAATCTATAAATGTTAATTATCTTTTACTTGGACACAGTGAAAGAAAAGAGCTAGTAAATGAAACTTACTCCTTAATAAGAAACAAACTATTTAAAAGCTTAAATGCAAAAGTAGACACAACCTTATGTATTGGAGAATTAAAAAGAGAAAAAAGTGCTATAAAATATATAAAGAAAGAATTAAATTATTATATGCACAATTTAGAAAGCGATAATATAGATTATCTAACAATCGCTTATGAACCTGCATGGGCAATCGGTGGGTTTGAATCCCTTCCAACAGATGAAATTAAAAAGACCGTAGAAGTTATAAAAAAATATTTTCAAAAGAAATATAATAAAGAAATAAAAGTGCTTTATGGAGGTAGTGTAACAAAAGATGATATAAATGAAATACTTGAAGTTACAGATGGTGTTTTAATTGGGAAAGATAGTAGTGATATAACAAAAGTAAAAGAGTTAATTAAAGTTCTTAATTAATTCTTTTTTTAAAAACATAAAAAGATAAATTTTCGACAAAATTAGACAAAAACCAACAAATTACGACAAAACTAGATAAATCTAGATATGGAAAATATATAATTTTAGTACTATAATCTTTTATGTGAGAAAGGAAGAAAAAATATGAAAATAAGACTGCTAGTTGTAGATGATAATAAAAGTATGATAGATATGGTAAAAGAATACTTTAGCGAACACGAAAAAATTGAAGTAACACTTGATGCGCGTGATGGAGAAGAAGCATTAAATAAAATATTAAATGAAGAAGATAAATATGATGTGGTTTTACTTGATTTAATAATGCCAAGAAAAGATGGAATATATGTTTTAGAACAATTAGAAGAAAAACGTATTACTAAAAAAATAATTGTAGTAACATCATTTAATGCTGATGAAACTATTAGAAGAGTAAGTGATTATGGAATAAAATATTTTGTATTAAAACCATTTGACCTTATTGATTTAGAAAAAAAGATTATAGAAATATCTAACCAAAAACTAAAAACAGGAGAAATATTAAACTTACACGGAAAAAATATGCAGATATATGTAACTAAATTACTTCATGAACTAGGTATACCATCACACATAAAAGGATACCAATACATAAGAGATAGTATAATTATGCTTTATGAAAAGCCAGAAATGATAGGTGGAATAACAAAAGAACTATATCCAGAGATTGCCAGAAAATATGACACTACTATTTCAAGAGTAGAAAGAGCTATAAGACATGCTATAGAAGTAAGCTGGAATAGAGGCGACTGGGATTTAATGGAAGAAATATTTGGACATAGTGTAGATATAGATAAAGCGAAACCAACAAACTCTGAATTTGTTGTTACAATCGCAGATAAACTAAGACTAGACCATATGAAAATAAAATCTTAGACTTTAAATAAGTCTTTTTTTATGTTAATATTTTACTTAGGTGAGTCACATGAAAAAAATCATAATGATTATATTAGACGGTTTTGGAATAAGAAACGATAAGAAAGGAAATGCAGTTAGACTTGCAACAACTCCAGTATTAGATAAATTATATGCAGAGTTTCCTCATGCATCTTTAAAAGCAAGTGGAACAGAAGTTGGACTTCCAAAAGGTCAAATGGGAAATAGTGAAGTTGGTCATATTACTATAGGTAGTGGTAGGATTGTAAAACAACCTTTAGTGCTTTTAAATGAGGAAATAAAATCAAAAAAAATATTTGAAAATGATGTTCTTTTAAATGTCATTGAACATGTAAAAAAAGAAGGTTCTGCTCTACATTTTGTTGGACTTCTTTCAAATGGCGGAGTACACTCTAGTATCACGCATTTTTATGCCATGTTAGCACTAGCAAAACTAAAAAAAGTTGATAATGTATATTTTCACTTTTTTACTGATGGAAGAGACACTTCTCCTGTAAGTGGTAAAAAGTTTGTTGAAGAATTTCAAAATAAAATGGAAAAATTAAATATTGGTAAAGTAGGAACAATAATTGGAAGATATTATGCTATGGATAGGGATAACAGATGGGAAAGAACAAAAAAAGCATATGATATGTTAGTAAATGGTGTAGGAAATTCCTTTAGAAGTGCACTTGGTTGTTTAGAAAAACATTATAAAAATGGAGTGACTGATGAATTTATAAATCCATGTGTTATTGATAAAAATAGTATGATAAAAGAAAATGATGGTGTTATATTTTTAAATTTTAGACCAGATAGAATGAGACAATTATTAGATGCTTTTACTAAAAAGAATTTTAAAGAATTTGAAACAAAAGAATTTCAAAACTTAAAAATAGCTTCATTATTTAATATATATAAAGATGTAGAATATGTAAAAGATATGGATGAGGTAAAAAACACTTTTGGTGAATATTTAGATGACTTAGAATTTAAACAAGCAAGAGTAGCTGAAACAGAAAAATATGCACATGTTACATACTTCTTTGATGGAGGACGCGAACTAAAACTTAAAAATTGCGATAGATACTTAATCCCATCTCCTAAAGTTCCAACTTATGATATGCAACCAGAAATGAATGTTAGTGAAGTTTCAGAAACTGTAATAAATTTGATGGAAGAAGATTATGATTTTATATTAGTTAACTTTGCAAACCCTGATATGGTGGGGCATACAGGAAACTTAGATGCAACAATAAAAGCCATAGAAACATGTGATTTATGTTTAGGCAAAGTAATAGAGTCTGCTAATGTACACTTCTATGATGTTGTAGTTACAAGTGATCATGGTAACTCTGAATACATGCTAGATAGATTTAACAATGTTGTAACAAGTCATACTACTAATGAAGTACCATTTATTATTTGTAATAATGATTATGAAATAAAAAAAGATGGAAGTTTAAAAGATATCGCACCAACATTAATAGATATGTATGAAATTAAAAAGCCTGATGAAATGACTGGTGAATCTTTAATAAAAAACAAAACTAATGAATCAGAATAATAAACTGATTCATTTTTTTACAATTCCAAAACAAAATTTGTTGTAAAAAATGAAAAAATATAGTAGTATATAAATATAAGATATCCTAGGAGAAAGAAAGATGAATAAGATTAAAGAGGAGATAAAAGACAAATATGATGTAGTAAAAAAGAAGTCTAAACTTCTACTACATAAAGCTAAAATAAAATATCCAAAAATATTTGATAGTAGATATAACAAAAGTTTTGTTATAGTTTCTTTTATTGTGCTTTTAGGCTTGATTACAACTGCCTCTTATGCAACTTTTGTGTTTTTAACAAGTGATTATAGAGCCGCAGATATAAGATTTGCAAACCTTATGTATTCAATGAAAATTGATGATGAGTCTACAAGAACATTAACAGCTAATGCAAACTCAGTAACTACTTATGATATAGATTTAGATGCATTAAATGAAATAACAAGTAAATATTTAGTTTATTATACATCTTCAAATACCTTAACAAACGTAAAAGTGGAATATTCTAACCTTTCAACTGGTAGAGGAGAGGGAAACATTGGACCAACTGCAAGTAGAAGGATAAGAATAGTTGTTACAAATGATTCAAGTAGTGCAGTAACATTAAACTTTAGTGTAAAAGGTGGATATGTATATAATAACCTAGACTTAAATAGCGGAGAATATAAAATAGATGGAATATTTGATGAAAAAAGTGAAGCAAGTGGAGACATAGTAGTAAGAACATACTTAAATGGAAAAATGGTAGAAAACATGCCAACATATGAAGAAATGCAAACAAACAACTATGTATATGACACAGTAGCAAGTGGATGTACAAATGGAGCATCAATAAGTTACAATCCAACATCAACAACAGCAAAACTAGAAATAACAAATGTAAGCGGACCAACAGAATGTGCAGCAGTATTTCATTCAAGAAGTGACTTAACAGTAACATTTATCGCAGACAACCTACTTGTTAATGAAGCACCAGCAGAAGGAAGTGGATATGCAATAGAAAGTGCAACATGTAATAACAACGCAACAATAACATGGAACGAAGAAACATGGGAAGCAGATGTAACAAATGTAACCCTAACAAATACAAACTGTGTTGTTAAATTTGAATCAATTCCAACTGCAGCAGATACAATAATCGCAAAAGCAACAGAGGGAAATAGCGAAGGACTTATAACATTAAACCAACCACAAACAGGACAAACAGAAGCACAAACAGAATACAGATATAGTGGAAGTAATGATGTAGTAAAAAATTATGTTACATTCAACAATGAAACATGGAGAATCATAGGAGTATTCCCTACAGATGATGGAACAGGAAATATTGAAAACAGACTTAAAATAATAAGAGAAGAAAGTATAGGAGACTATTCATGGGATACAAGTGTTTTTACTATAAATTCAGGTTCTGGAATAAATCAATGGGGTAGTAGTGGATCATATGAAGGAGCAGACTTAATGAGATTACTTAACCCTGGGTATGAAAGTGAAAGTGTAAATAATTCTTTATATTGGAATAGAGAAGGTGGTAATTGTTATTATTCTATCAGTAATGCAACAAAAACATGCGATTTTAGTTCTACAGGTTTAACAGAGAATGCAAAACAAATGATAGACAACGCAAAATGGTATACCTCAGCATCAAATTATGATATAACTGCATCAGAGTCATATGCAGAAGAGAGAGCAAGTACAACCACAGACTTTTCAAGTGAAGATGGAGTAACAAGGACAACAAACTGGACAGGAAAAGTAGGGTTAATGTATCCTTCAGATTATGGATATGCAAGTAGTGGATGTAGAGAAAAAGAACAAATATTATATAATTACAATAATGAAACATGTACAAGTACAAATTGGTTATATAATAACAATTTTAAGTGGATATTGACACCTACTTCTAGAACTGACAGCAGTGTACGTGTTGTATATAGTGAAGGTAATGTTTATAGTTTTGGTGCCAGTCATGCTTATGGTATCCATCCTGCTACCTATTTATCAACTAGTGTAAAAATTACTTCTGGAACTGGTACAAAAGATAATATGTATCAGTTATCATTATAAATCATATTAAGTTATTTAATATGTTTTTTTATTAAATAACATAATTGTTGTAATAGACTTTTTGACAAAGAAAATCGAAAAGTATATAATATATTTAAGTTTAATATAGATAAATCAAAAATTAAAAAAGGAGAAAATAATGGAAGATATTTACGTTATATTTAATAATGGTCATTTTGAATTAATGGCGGATATGGTTATAAAAGGTAAAGAAGAAAAAAAAGAACAATTTGCTACAGCTATGGGGAAAATTGACGAATCTGGTAATTTAAAGGTTGAAGACTTTGATATATGGGATAATTCGCTTTTATCTCAATCGGAAACAACTGTTTCACCAAAAAGTCAAAAGAAATGGGATAGTATTGCATTTAATATTAAGAGTAAAAATACAGATTTCATTATTACTTTGCATACTCATCCAGAATGGTATGGAACTAATCCTTATGGGCTAGATGAGACTGATAAGAAAACATTTAAATCGTGGACAAAGATGTTTAATGACTTTGATAACAACTCAGGAATTATTTGTATAAATGGTATAGTCGCAGATAATGGAGGACTTTTATTAACAGTTTATGATGAGAAAACAAATCGATTTATACCTATTAAATATAAAATAAATGAAAGAAGTAGGTAGGAGAAAAATGATAAAACCAAAAAGATTAAAAAAAGGAGATAAAATAGCAATTGTTAGTTTATCTAGTGGAATGTTGGGAGATAAAGAATTTATACATAAATATTATATTGCAAAAGAAAGATTGGAAAATGATTTTGGTTTAGAAGTAGTTTGTATGCCAAATGCATTAAAAGGAAGCAAGTTTATTTATGAACATCCAGAAGCTCGTGCTAAAGATTTAATGGATGCATTTAGTGATGAAAGTATAAAAGCTATAATATGTTCTATTGGTGGAGATGATTCAGTACGTATGTTGCCTTATATTAATTATGAAATAATAAAAAACAATCCGAAAATATTTATGGGTTATTCGGATGCTACTGTAAGTCATTTTATAATGAATAAAGTAGAACTTGTATCATTTTATGGAGCTTCTATCATGACGGATTTTGCTGAATATGTAAAAATGTTTGATTATACAAAAAACGCAGTAGAAAACATCTTATTTAAAGATAGCAAAGGCTATGAAATAAAATCTAGTGATACTTGGTCTAATGATTTTGTTCCATGGAAAGAAGAAAATCAAAATATAGAAAAGAAACTTATAAAAGAAGAACATCATTATGAAGTAATATCTGGTAGTGGTGTTATTAAAGGAAAGCTTATGGGTGGATGTATAGATGTTTTTCCAATGATTTTAGAAACAGAAATATGGCCCAAAAAAGATAAATGGAAAGATAAAATAATGTTAATTGAAACAAGTGAAGAAAAAATGTCACCAGAATATTTATTATTTTTCTTAAGAAATTTAGGAGCTCAAGGAATATTAAATGTAATAAAAGGAATAATTGTTGGAAAACCACAAGATGAAGCGTATTATGAAGAATATAAAGAAATGTATTTAAAAGTATTAAAAGAATTTAATGTAGAAAACTTACCAATTTTATATAATGTTAATATTGGACATGCTTATCCTAATGGAGTGCTTCCTTTAGGAATAGAATATTTAATTGATTTAGATAAAAAGCAAATTGTTCTTTTAGAGTCTGCAACTGAGGAGTAAATTATGGAAAATATAGAACTTTATGTACCAAAGTTAGATGATTATTGGTATGAAGAAAAAATAGAGAATGATCCTTTAACTATGAGTTATAATGCAGGATTTAATGTTAGTTACTATGGATATCATTATGATACAGGCTGCATAGATTTTCCTAAAGGAAAATGGAAGGAAAAATATGATAAAAGAAAAAAGGAAAATATGTTTTTTGCTTACATAAAAGATAAAGACTTAAATGAATTTGTTGGTTATGTAAATTATCAATTAAATAAAGAAGAAAATAGATATTATTGCGGCATTTTAATTGAATATAAATATAGAGGAATAGGATATTCAAAAAAAGCTTTAGAATTACTATGTAATGAAGCAAAGAAAAATAATATAAAAGAGTTATATGATAACTTTGAAATTGATAGAGAAAAGTCACTTAATTTATTTAAATCATTTGGATTTAAAACAATAGAAGAACAAAAAGTGATTAAATTTAATAAAGAAATTAAAAGTGTTTTGTTAAAAAAAGAATTAAAATAAGGCGATATCATTAAATAGAAACAATTTCATATAGAACTTATGCCTATTTATGGTAGAAGAGAGTTTTATTTAAATTGTGGTTTTATATATGAGGTTATTTTATGAAAAAAGAAGATTATATAAAAATTGTAAATAAAAAAATGGTAGGAACAGGTAGAGAAATAATTTTAAATCAAATTAATAATTACTATGATGTATGTTCTTATATTTTG
>USDC01000022.1 GCA_900553435.1 uncultured Mycoplasmatota bacterium | reverse complement strand
AAAATAAAAATATAATTAATGAAGAAAGTATAAATAATCCAGTTACATTTGTATGTTTTGATATACTTTATGAAAACAAAGATTTAACTAACAAAACACTTTTAGAAAGAAAAAAGATTTTAGAAAAATATAAAGATAATTCCAACTTTATAAAAACAAAATATTTTTTCAAAAATGGAATAAAATTATTTAATGAAATTAAAAAATTAAACTTAGAAGGAATTGTAGCTAAAAACATAAAAAGTAAATATGAAATCAATAAAAGAAGTGAAAATTGGATTAAAATTAAAAACATAAAAGATGAAGACTTTTATATTTGCGGTTACATAGAAAACAAAAAAGGATATATGAACACATTAATTTTAGGAAGTAAAATAAATAACAATTACTATTATAATGGTAAAGTAACTATTAACAAAAATATAAAAGATTTTGAAACTATAAAAAAACAAAAAACAATTAGTAAATCTCCCTTAAAAGATTATAATAATAAGAAAATTACTTATATAATACCAAAATTAAAATGTAGTGTAATTTATACAGAAAAAACAAAAAATAATACCCTAAGACATGCAGTCTATAAAACTTTAAAATAAAAAGAAAAAAGTTACTAAAAAAACAGTAACTTTATTTTTCTATTAAAAATTTAACTAAAGCATTAGGAGACTCACCATTATAAATAATATTATAAATTAAATCTATAATAGGCAATTCTAACTTTTTATCTTCTAATAATTTTTTAATTGATTTTAATGTGTATAACCCTTCAATAGTTGTATTATTTATGTAATCATCAACTTCCTCTTTACTAGCAGACGATCCAATAAGTTTACCTAATCTATAATTTCTACTTTTAATTGATGTCGCAGTTAATAAAAGATCTCCAAATCCTGCAAAGGACAAGATTGTTTTTTTACTTCCACCTAAATCGTGAATTAAATGCTTTATATCATGTAAAGACTCAGTAATAAACATAGCTTGAGTAGATGCTGGATACCCCATTCCATCTAACATACCAGAAGCAATTGCTATTACATTTTTTATAGCCCCACATACCTCAACCCCTATTATATCAGTAGTTGTTCTTAACTTTAATAAATCTCCTTCTAAAGCATCTCTAACCACTTTTTCAGTATCTTCATTTAAAGTAGCTAGACTTAAACCAATTGGACACATACTAGCTATATCAACCGCAAAAGAAGGCCCAGATATAACTGCAAAATTCTTATTATCATTATATTTATAAAATATATCTTGACCAAATAAACAACTATCTTGTTCTATTCCTTTACTGGCTATACAAATATGTTGATTACTTTTTAAAATATCTTTTAACTCTTTACTTACACCATCTACAAACGCAGTAGGAACTGCGATAATAACAAGTTCTGCGTCAGTAACTGCAGAAGTTAAATCAGTAGTAAAAATAATATTTTCTGGAATTTTCACTCCCTTTAAAACCTTTTCATTTTCTCTTTTTGTTTGAAGCATATTTTTTTCCTCTTCAAACTTTGTCCACATTTTAATATTCTTTGTATTCTTATTTATCATAAGAGCTAAAGCAAGTCCATAAGCTCCAGATCCTATAATTGCTACATTCATATTTTCACCTCAATGTTAATTATAACACATATCACTTATCTTAAAATAACTGATTCAAAAAATCTTTCTTGAAACTCAGTTAATGCCTTAATCTGTTCATCAGTATAATTAACATCTTCTGACATTACTACAAGTTTATCATCATTATCATTAGTACGGTGAATCACTGCTTTAACGATGCCTTCAAACTCACTAATAGGATCAAAAACTCCTAAAACATATGCATCAAGCTCTTCACCATCTCCACTTATAGTGTTTGGAATAAATCCATAATTTACAGTATAAATAAAACCGTGTTTAGGATGTTTACTACCAAGTTCTCTATCCATTTTTACCAAAACTTTTTTATTTAAAAAATCTGTAGCTTTTGCTTTACCACTAACATTCTCCATAATTTCCTCCTGATTTAATTATATAAAAACAAATTAATTAACACAATAAAAGAAAGCCAAAAGCCTTCTTAAATTATAACAAAACTTCATTAGAATATAGACTCTTATAAGAATTATTATTTTCCATCAATTCTTCATGAGTTCCTATTCCTTGAACTTTTCCATTATCTATAACTATAATCATATCTGCATCCTCTATAGTTGTAAGTCTGTGTGCAATTATTAAAACTGTATGATTTTTACTTAAATCATCAATTGTTTGCTTTATATAAGATTGACTTAAATTATCTAAAGCACTAGTGGCTTCATCAAACAATATAATCTTTGAATCTTTAACTAAAGCTCTTGCAATTGCCAGTCTTTGCTTTTGCCCACCTGAAAGATTTACTCCACCTTCTCCAATAATTGTATCATATCCATCTTTTAAAGAATCAATATATTCATCAATATAAGCCTTTTTACATAAAGCTTTTATTTCATCTATTGTTATATCAGGCTTAACTATTTCAAAATTTTCTTTTATACTCATATTAAAGATAAATGGATTTTGTCTTATAATAGAAATTATATTATTTAAAGACTCTTCACTTAAATTTAATAAATCTACCCCATCAATAGTTATTTTACCCTTTATAGGATCAAAATATCTTAATAACATATTAAACAAAGTACTTTTTCCCATTCCACTTTTTCCAACTATAGCTATTTTCTTATTAGTTGGTAAACTTAAGTTTAAATCACTTATTAAAATATCATTTTCATCATAACCAAATGTAATATCTTTAAGCTCTATATTTCCCTTTAAATTACTTATATTTTTATTACCATATTTCACATCATCATATAATTTATTATTTAATACTTCTACAATTCTACTTAAAGCAACTTTTAACTTTTCAAACTTCGTTCCAAACTCAGAATATAATTGAATTACCATAAACACTTTATTAGCATATGATTCTACTAAAACAAAACTTTCAAAAGGAATCATATTTTTAAAATACAAAATTGCTCCACTAATAAGCATTATAAATTCAAGTACAAAATATCCTTCCCATAAGAAGTGCCCATATATTGTATCTTTCTTATCACATTCATAATCCTTTTTATACATAATATTAATAATTTTATTTATTTTATCTTTTATTTTATTTTTTATTCCTAAAGCCCTAATTTCTCTAATTCCATTAAATGATTCTGTAGTAATTTTTAAATACTCATCCTCATACTTTTTCCTCTCAGACTCTATCTTTCTTATCTTAGGCTTAAAATATTTATTTAATAAAAATATATACAAACCAAAAATAAATAATTCAATTGCCAAAATAATAGAAATATTTATCATGTAAATAAATATTAAAATTGTACAAATAAACTTAGAAAATAAAGCAACAAAACTTCCCAAAATATCAGTAACTGTTTTTGGATCATTAAATACTCTATTTACTATTTCTCCATTTCCAAGCTTCTCATAAGCAACCGCAGGTAAATTTAAAGTTTTACTGTATAAATCTGTTTGAAACTTCTTTATAAAATTAATTTCTAACTTCTTATACAAAAAATCTATAGGTAAGTCTAAAACTAATCTACTAAAAATAGACAAACCACTCCAACAACCAAGATATAACAAAAGCAAATCAAAATCTTTGCTTATTAAAGCATTTAAAGCATTAGCCCAAAAATAAGGGTAAACTAAAAATGCAGCATTAACTAAAATCATTAAAACTAAATAAAGAACTGCTTTTACTCTATTACCTTCTAGATATTTCCATATAGTTATAAATACATCTTTTTTAGACATAATAAAACCACCTTTCTTAATTATATTAGGTGGTTTTCATATTCTTTAACAAGCTAAAAAATAGTGAGAAAACTCCCTAATATAAATACAATTTAAATTTCCTTTTACTCTTTTTCTGTTCATTTTCTCACTCCTTTCTAAATAACGATTAGATAATATCATAATAAAACCATAATGTCAACAATTTTTTATTTACATTGTTTTTTTAACCAAGTATACATACCAGCCTCAGCTGTACTGTATTTTTCTTTAAACCCAAATTTTTCATAAAAACCTTTTTTACCGGGCGCAGCTAAAAGTTGTATTAATATTTCCTCGTTATCTTCTAAATTTTCTTTTATTCTATCTAATAAATAATTAATCATTTTAGTACCAAAACCATTTTTTTGATATTCAGGCATTACAACCACATCTAAAATTAATCCTGAATAACCATAGTCGGTAACTAACCTCATCATTCCTACTGTTTTATTTTCGTGAATATATTTTATAGTCACACTGTTTTTTAGACTTTTCTCTAGCAACCTTTTACTTGGTTCTTTCCAACCAACACTTCTTATTAAAATATAGTATTCCTCACTAGTTAAAGTATTTTCTTCTATCATTTTTTCTCCCAATAACTAAATTTTATTTTTCATCAACACTTAAAAGTAATAATCTTCTTTCAAACCCACCATTTGCTTCTTTTTTGTTTTTAGCTTCCTCTATAATTTCTTCTAAAGTAAAACCACTTGCTTCTATCATAGTCTTTAAAACCTCATATTTATCAGCAAGCTCTTTCTTCCTCTCTAAAAGTGTAGTAGCTTTTTTCACTTCTTCTAGCTCTTCAACATCTTTTTTTAATAAATAACTCCAAAACTCTTCATCATTAAGCTCTCTATAATATGGCTTTTCACCATTATTTATTATTTTATCTGGTATATTGTCACGAACTAATTTATCATATTTCACATTCATATATTCACTCCTAATTTCATATAGAAAAAAAGATTTAAAATCTTTAATTTTCATTATGGCACGGAAACTGAACGAGTTTCCAAATTCTAGTTTTCCTCATCTATTTCAGTAAACGGAGTGTTTACTCCATCTCTTAATCTATAATCACATTCTTCTTCTGTTTCTGGTTTCAAATGTAAAGCATCAACCATTATTAAATATGCGCTATTAAACCATTTTTTTATTTCATTGTCTGGATGTTTAAATCCTATAATTTCACAAGCATGACATGCATGCATATAATAGTGAATTGGATATTTATCACTATCCTCTGCCAATTTTCTGACTTCTTCTAATGTCATTGTATCTCTCATAAAAGTAGTATCTTTTGCAGCAGCATTATAAAGAATAGCACTTCTTAATTGACGAGTAAGTTTTTTTGATAAATCGTATTTGGATTGTCCATCGCAACCTCTTAAAGAAGACAACACTACTGTTTGTTGTTTCCAAGAAATATTATCATTACTTAGCCATTCTTTTACAACCAATTTCATCTTGACACCTCATTTATATAAAAAGTCCATATTTACTTTGGACTTTATCCACACATGGCAGGGGCGGAGAGAATCGAACTCCCGAGGCTGGTTTTGGAGACCAGAATTTTACCGCTAAATTACGCCCCTATTAACAATAATTTCTTTAAATACACAAGTAAAGTATACCATATTGGTATTTAAAGTTCAACTTTTTAAATTTTAATATTTTCTTATAGTTTTTCATAATTTTACTAGAAGGTGAAAAATATGTTGATAAATTATACCACAAAAGAATTAGAACAGCTTGCTAGAATTATGAGGGCAGAAGCTTTGGCCGAGGGCAACTTAGGAATGTTAATGGTAGGAAATGTTGTTGTAAACAGAGTAATTGCAAACTGTTTAACATTTAAAAATGTAAGAAATGTAACTGATGCGATATACCAAAAAAACCAATTTGCTGGAGTTAATAGCCCACTATTTCAAAGTAATCCAACCACGAAAGAAAAAGACTTAGCTAAAAGAGTTTTAAGAGGTGAGTATTATCATCCTGCGACTCACTCTCTTTGGTTTTATGCACCATCTAGTGGGTCTGGGTGTAAAAGCACTTGGTATGATCAACCATTTGCTGGAAGATATAAAAATCATTGCTTTTATAAACCAGTTTCTGGTGAATGTAAAGAACTTTATTAATTTTAAAATACTCCTTATTGGAGTATTATTTTTTATTAGGTATTTTTAGAGTTTGACCAACATTAATTAGATTACTAGTTAAATTATTTGCAGTTTTAATTGCTTCTACTGTTGTATTATATTCGTTTGCAATCTTATATAAACTATCTCCTTTTTTTACTGTGTACATAGAATATTCTAATGGTATTATCAGTATCTGACCAACATTAATTAAATTACTAGTTAATCCATTTGCAGTTTTAAGTGCATCAACCGTTATTCCATATTTATTAGCTATAGAATAAAGATTATCACCGGCTTTTACAGTATATGTTTCATTTGTGTTTTCATTAGGTGTAGTAACTTCAATTCCTGGTATTTTTAGTATTTGTCCAATTTTTAATACGTCACTGTCTAAATTGTTAATACTTTTTAAGTTATCCACAGTTGTATTATATTTATTAGCAATAGAGTATAAATTATCCCCAGCTTTTACTGTATAAGTTTCTTCTAGTTCGTTTTCTAATTTATTAGGTATTAGTAGCGTTTCATTTACTACAATCATGTCATTTGTTAGATTATTTAAACTTTTAATATCCTGAACACTGACTCCATATTTATTAGCTATTTTCCATAAACTATCTCCCGTTTTTACTTTGTAAACCAAATAATCTCCAGTTGGAGCTTTCTCTTCCTCCGACACTTTTAAAACTTGACCAACTTTTATAACATTAGTTGTTAAATTGTTTATTTCCTTTAATTTTGAAACTGTAAGTCCAAATTTACTAGCAATTTTATACAAACTGTCCCCTTTTTCTACAGTATAATATTCTGTTACTGTAGGCTCTTCATAAGTATAACCTGCATACTCACTTACAGCTTTTACTACAGCTTCAGCGAATTTTTCATAATCATTTTTTAATTGTTTAACATCATCTCCTGGACTATCTAAAAAACCATATTCTACAATTATTGCCTCTGTATTTGGTGTATCCCTTAACATAAAATAATAATCTTTACTTGGATCACTAGGTAGCCTTAACTGATAATTTTTTCTAATATTCTGTCCTGATTTTTCAAGTTCTTCTAAAATACTACTTGATAATTTTGAAGTATTTCTTAAAGCATAAATAACTTCCGCACCATCACCACCTGGTGATAGTCATTGTGTAGTATTATTAAAAATGTTTATTAAATTTATAATTTTTATAATTTAACATATTGAAAAAAGTATATCCAAAACTACATCATATAAAATTTTAGTTCTTTCATATATCCATTTAACATCAACATTGTTTACAGTATAATTTTTAGGATTAGGTGTCGTTTCATCAATATTTTTAAATGTAATTTTTAAACTTTTATTTTTTATATAATATCCTGAGTGAACATAATGATTCCTTAAAGAGATAATTTCTTGTGATAAATTCTCAATTTCGTCACTGTTCATTTCAGTAACTTTTTTATAGTTATTCTCTATACTATATCTAATAAACATATTTGCAATCCCTTTTTTATTTTGTTTTTTGTAATAACATTCTATAAATCTATAAAACATTAAAAAATTATCTTCAAGGCCACGATATGTATTTAACACAATATATGGAATGTTTCTAACCTCTGTTTTACTTTTCCTATATGGAATAAGATCATAACACTTTTTTAAAAAATGTAATATATCATCTTTTACCGTTGTTTGCACACTGCCCACTTTATATGTTCTATCTTCTAATGGGACATATAAACCATATTGAATATCATCAACATAAACAGAAATTCTTGGAATATTAAACATTTCAGGAACTAGCAATTGAATGAATATGATAAGTTCATAAACATAATCATATACTTCTTTATAATTAACACGTTTATTTAGTTCTAACTCAATATAACCATTCAATTTTATATCAATACTATGGTCCTTACCATTGTGTTTACCATACCAACAATCACCAATAATTACATTTTTGATATTATGCTTGTTTATCTCAATTGTTTTTGATTGACTATCTTTTTTTAAATTAATTGCATATTCATCATCATTTGTTAATGTCAACAAACTTGGATAACCTATAAACTCATTTACAAGATTACTATAAATCTTAATTTTATTCACTTTTGGAGTTTTCTTTAGCTCACATAACTTATCAAAATTAGCATGTAAAAAATACCAGTAAGAATAAAATTTTGTCTTAGCCCCACCATCTGGCGTTCCCCAAACTTCACTTTGGCCTCTATAATAGGCATCTTTTAACAAATAGTTTTTCCTATTTTTATAATCAATAATTAAAATATCTCTGTCATTAAATTTAGTGTTAGAACCATATGTTCTAATACCATTTATTAATGGTATCTCATCATTTATGTCATAGTCAACTGTTACTTCAATTCCTTTTCCCTTTACCTCATATTCACAATTATATCTTGTATCATAATCATTTGTAAAAAAACATACTGCCACTATGTTACCTCCACTTCTGTATAAGTAGTTTATCTTTTATGTATCACCTTTTCTCAAATTGAGAAAAAGTTTTAATTATTTAATATGCTAAATTTATAAATTATTTCAATATTTCTATCTTTATCTATAATAATTTTATCAATAATCGTTTGTAAAAGTTCTCTTGTTGGATTTTCTATGTCAACTAACATTCTTATTTTTTTCTCATACCCTTTTAAATTGCTAGTTTTATTTTTGATTACTTTTTCTTCTTCTTTTAATTTGTCTATTTGTATTCTTAGTTTGATTAACAGTGTTTCTGTTTCATTCGCAATTCTTTTATAAGTTTCTTCTGACACTATACCTCTAAACTTATCTTCATATAAAACATCTAATTTATTTAAATACTCTTTTTCTTTATTTTGTAATTCTGTAATTTTTTCTTTATTCTGATTAGTATTTTTCTTTTTATTAGCTATTTC
>USDC01000021.1 GCA_900553435.1 uncultured Mycoplasmatota bacterium | reverse complement strand
TTTAATTTCAGTTCCTTTAAGTTCTATTCCACATTCAATTTCTTTTAATATTTCATAATTATATTTTGCTTTTCTATTTATTATTTCCATAAAGCCTCCTAGATTTTTTCTAAAACTTCAAAATCCACTTGTCTATCTTCTTTACTTGCTCTAACACATTTTACTTTTACTTTATCACCTAATCTATAAAATTGACCGTTTTTATTTGTTAATGAAAACAATTCTTCATTATATGTAAAATATCCTTTTAAGCTTTCCACAGTTACAAAACCAGAAATTAACTCATTTGTTTCAACAAAAAATCCTTTACTATTTAATCCATTAATAGTTGCGATGTATTCTTCTCCAATATGATTTTCCATATATTCTGCGATTTTCATCTTATTAACTGTTCTTTCGCATTCATCAGCATTTCTTTCAGTTTTTGATATATGTTCTGTAATAAATGGTAACTTTTGATTATATTTTTTTATAAAACCATTATTTACTTTTCCAGAAAAAACATATTCATCTAAAAAGAAATGTACCATTAAATCACTATATCTTCTAATTGGACTAGTAAAATGAGTATATATTTTACTTCCAAGTCCAAAGTGGCCAATATTATCTGGAGAATATTCTGCTTTTGACATACATCTTAATAATTTATCAGATATTATTGGATACTCTTTTTTGTCTTTAACTAAAGATAAAATGTCTTGTATATCTTTATTACTAACATTATCATAATTTATTTTTTTATCTAGATGATAACCTAAAACAGATAAAAATAACACAAATTCCTTTAGTTTTTCTTCACTTGGTTTATCATGAACACGATATATAAAAGGTAAATCCATATTATAAACATACTCTGCGACACTTTCATTAGCTGCGATCATAAAGTCCTCTATTATGTTTTCTCCAACACCTTGTTCTCTTTTTTTAATTTCTTTTACTTTTCCAAACTTATCTACTATAAGTTTAACCTCATCACTATCAAATTCAATATAACCTCTTTTTACCTTTTCTTTTCTAAGTAAACTTGCAAGGTCTTTCATTAAAAATAAAGATTTTTCAAATGGAGCATACTCTTCTATATGAGTTCCAGCTAAGACTTGATTTACACTTTTATAATTCATTTGAATTCTTGATTTTATAATTGATTTAAAAACATCATAGTTTAAAACTTTTCCACTGTTTTTATCTATTTCCATTACACAAGAGACTGCAAAACGTAAAACATTTGGATTAAGTGAACATATACCATTTGATAATTCAACTGGAAGCATTGGTATTACTCTATCAGCTAAATAATAACTGTTTCCTCTATTAAAAGCTTCCTTTTTTAATTCTGTTTCTTCTCTAACATAAAAAGATACATCAGCTATATGAACCCCCAATTCATAGTTTCCATTTTTTAAAACTTTAATGCTTACTGCATCATCGATGTCTTTTGTATCAGCTCCATCTATCGTAAATATTTCTTCATTAGTTAAATCAACTCTTTTTAATTTTTCTTTTTCTAAGACTTCGTTTGTAATAGAGCCAGGTATTTTTTTTACTTCTTCTAAAATTTCTTCACTAAATTCAGTTGGTATTCCATATTCATGTGCGATTAATGTAATATCCATACCTGGAGCATTTTTATGGCCTAAAACCTGCTTTATTTCTGCATCATATACTTTATTATTTGTTTCTTTTAAAAGATTAATAGTTACTTTTAAACCACTTACTAAATTATCTGGATACTTTACTAAGTTAACTTTAAAATCAAGATTTTTATTATCCAGTGTTAATATTGGTTTACCATTAATAATTTCTATCTCACAAATTAAATCTTCTGTTTTTCTTTCAAGAATTTTTACAACTCTTCCCTCTTCTTTTTCACCATCATTTTTAATAACCTCAGCAATTACAATGTCTTTATCAACCGCACCATTAAAGTTTTTAGAGGAAATATATAAATCGTCTTTATCTAATAAAACAAAACCAAATGTTCTATCATTTTTAGTTACAACTTGAAGTTCGCCTTTTAATAAATGACTATTTTTTAACAACATATATTTATTTTTGTTTGTTCTATAAACAATTCCTTTTTCAACTAAAGAATTTAAACAAGTATTAAATTCTTCATAGTTCATATTATCAAAAAAAGAATTTACTTTTAAAGAAAGTTCTTCATAAGTATATCTTGTATCTACACTCTCATTTAGTATTTCAATAATTTTTTCTTCCACAGTATCACCTACTCTTATATTGTAACATTTTTTATAAATAAAAACACTTAATTAAGTGTTTAAATTGACAATAATAATGAAATGAATATAAATAAGAAACCTAACAAATAAGTAAATCTTGTAATAAATTTCTCACTACCACGTTCTTTAGTATGTGCAAATAACATTGAGTTACCTCCACTTATAATTTGTCCTGCTTCACTTGCCTTATTACTTTGAAGTAGTACCATAATTATTAAAAAAACTGATACTATTAATAACAATGTTTCCATTAGTTCACATCCTTTTTTGTCTTAATCTATTCTACCAAAGGAATGGGTGTTAGTCAACTCTTCTTCTATTTTTAACAACCTATTATATTTAGCAAGCCTTTCTCCTCTTGTTACAGAACCCGCTTTAATAAATGGAATATTTAAAGCAACGGCTATATCTGCGATGTAAAAGTCATTTGTCTCTCCACTCCTATGTGAAATTATAGGGGTATATTTATGCTTCTTAGCAAGATAAATTGCTTCAAGAGTTTCATAAAATGTCCCAACTTGATTTGGTTTTATTAAAATACTATTACACATGTTGTTTTCAATTCCAAAAGATAAAAGTTGTTTATTTGTACAAAATAAATCATCTCCAACTATATTTATTTTATTACCAAGTAGTTTTGTTATCATTTTAAAACCTTCAAAATCATTTTCATCAAATGGATCTTCTATACTAATAATTGGATAATTTTTACATAGTTCTTCATAATAAAGTAATAATTCTTCTCTAGTTAAATTCTTGTTTTCCATGTTGTAAGTGTCGTTTTCTTTATTATAAAAAGATGATGCAGCAATATCTAGTGCTAAATAAACATCTTTACCCGGTATATATCCAGCTGCTTCTATTGCTTTTTTTATAAAGCCTAAGGCTTGAGCATTACTTTTTAAATCAGGCGCGAATCCTCCCTCATCTCCTACACTAGTAGATAAATTTTCATCTTTTAATAAAGTTTTTAATTCTCTAAATACTTCAGATGCTACTCTTATGCTTTCTTTAAAACTTTTAAACTTTGGAACTATCATAAATTCTTGTATATCTAAATTATTATCTGCATGTTTACCTCCATTTATGATATTAATCATTGGATAAGGAATGTTACCTCCATTACTGTTTAAATAAGAATAAATTTCTTTTCCATTGTCAAGAGATGCAGCTTTTAAACAAGCAATACTAACTCCTAATATCGCATTAGCCCCAAGTGCACTTTTGTTTTTAGTGCCATCTAAATCTATCATAACCTCGTCAATTTGTTTTTGGTCAGTTACATCTATACCAATTAGATTTCTTCTAATAATTGTATTAACATTATTAACTGCTTTTAAAACACCTTTTCCAAAATATCTAGAATCATTATCGCGTAGTTCAACCGCTTCTTTTGAACCGGTTGATGCTCCACTAGGAACAGATGCTACTGCTTTATTATGTTCTGTTATTACTTCTACTTCTACTGTAGGAACTCCTCTTGAATCCAATATTTCTCTTGCTTTTATATCTTTAATTTTACTCATACTTCCTCCAGACTATACAATTTAATTATACTATTTTTTTTTAGTTATTTAAATATTATTCTTAATTTTTTACACAAATAATGTTATAATATATAAAAGAGTAGAAAGGAAGATGTTTATGGATATAATCATAAGAGAAATTAGACAAGAAGATTTTAAAACATTTTCCAATACACACATGCTAAAAAATATGTACCAAACAATAGAATACGCAGAACTCATGAGCAGAAATGAATATAACCCGCTTTTTATTGGAGGATTTAAAAATGGTACAATAGTGGCCGCAGCAATGATACTTGTAAAAGGAATAAGTGCGTTTAAATATGGTTATTCTCCAAGAGGTTTTTTAATAGATTATTATGATACTGAACTTTTAACGGCTTTTACTAAAAAGTTACAAGCTTTTTTATCTAAAAAAGGAATTATTTTTGTTAAGATTAATCCTGAAATTACATATGCTGTGGTTAACCCAGAAAACGGAAGTAAAAATGTAAATGTTAATAATGCAAAAATAGTTGATACACTACAAAATTTAGGTTATTTAAAACTAAAGGACAATCTTTATTTTGAATCTATCTTACCTAGATTTACTCCTGTTATTAATTTACAAAGTTATGACATAAAAAAAATAGATAAAAATGCAAGACACAGAATACAAAAAAACACTAAAAAAGGAATAAATTTTATTATTGGAGACGAAACAGATTTTTCAGTGTTCTATGAATTTATAAAAAGTAAGAGAAACAAACCAATGAATTATTTTGAAGATTATTACAATATTTATAAAAATAGTAATATGATGGACTTATTATTAATTGAAATTGATAATAATGAATATTTAAGAACAATAAAAGAAGAATACGAAAAAGAAAGCGAAGTAAATTCTAATACAAATTATGAATTCCAAAAAAAACCAAACAATAAAGCTCTTTTTAACAAAAAAATGATAAGTGATAAAAAACTAAATGATTTAAATATTGAAATAGGATTAATAACAGCAAAACTACAAAGAAATATTTTAAAAGAAACAATTGCTGGTGCACTTGTAATAAAGTTTCACAACAGAGTTTATCTACTTATAAATGGTTTTGATAAAAACTTTAAAAGGCTTAGTCCAAATTATTTAATGTATGGGAAGATGATAGAGAAATATAAAAATGATGGATATAAATTTTTTGACTTAAATGGTATAACTGGAGACTTCTCAGATAAAAATCCATATAAAGGTTTAAATGATTTTAAACTCCAATTTAAACCTAGAGTATATGAATATATCGGTGAGTTTGATTTAGTTATAAACAAAACAATTTATCAATTACTTTTAAGTTCTAATAAATTATCTAAAGAATTTCAAAGAACAGATATTAAACCAACTAGTGAAGATTAATTTTAAGATAAGTGGTAAATCCCACTTATTTTTATATGTGAAAAAATAAAGTTTAACAATTGACATTTACATGTTATAATGTTAATAGCAGAGTATAGTACTGCAGTGTATAATTTAGGGAGGTTATTATATTATGGAAAAGAAAAAAACAGGATATCCACACATAGATAAACCGTGGATGAAATATTATAAAGGATTATACATTCCTACTGACGAACCAAAGACTAACATGGTTGAATTACTAAAAGAAAGGAATAAATATAGAAAAAACAAAACAGCTTATGAATACTACGGAAAAGAAACAAGTTATGAAGAAATGTTTTACAACGCAGATGTCGCATCAAAAGTTCTAACACAACTTGGAGTAAAAAAAGGTGATATAATTATGAGTCTGGTTCCTAACATTCCAGAGGAAGAAGAACTATGGTTTGGTGCTACTCAAATTGGAGCTATTACTGATTACGTTGATCCTAGACCAGATAGTATGGATATTATGGCTAATGCTAAGAAAATTCTAGAAATAATAAAAGCTGAAAAGCCAAAATACATTATAACAATTGATAAATGTTATTTAGGTATGTTAAAACCGATTGAAAACGAATTAAAAGAACTTGGGATAAATGACATTATTTTACTTGATCCAACAGCAAGTATGAATGAAGAAGGATTTGCTTTATATTCTAGAGATGCTTTAAATTATGAAAGGTTAAAAAAAGGACAAAAGTTAATATTAGATGACATCAGCTTAGATGAGTTAAAAATGTTATCTAAAAAAATAAAAGAAATGCAAGCAGGCAGTGAAGTATTAAAACAAGCTATCAGTACTTCTCCACTTAATATTTATGACTATAAAAAATTGTTTAATGAATGCAAAAACAATACTTTTGAAAAAGTAACTGATGAAAATCTTATTAACTATATAGGACATACTTCTGGAACTAGTGGAAATAAACCAAAACCAATTACATTAACAAATAAAAACGCAATAGCATCAGTAATTCAATGTGAAATAGCTGGTGTTGGTCCTAAAGAAGGAGAAACTTCTCTTCACATTCTTCCAGGGTTCGCCCCTTTCGGAAGATATAATAATGACATTCAAAGTTATTATAACAAAGGTAGTAATATTCATATTCCAGAATTTGTAATAGGAGAGTTCGGGTATTTGTTAAAAGAATACAAACCAAATGCAATTATGACTCCACCATCATTTTTAACTAGTCTTTCTGAATGTGAATATTTAAAAAATGAAGACTTATCGCATTTAACTAAAGTAATATATGGTGGAGATGCTATGACTTACGAAGATGAAGAAAAACTAAATGAATGGTTAAAATCTCATGGAAGCAGAGCAGAAGTAGAAAAGGGTCATGGAATGAGTGAATACTGTGGATGCGGTTCATATGCAAAAGACGAATACAACAAACCAAATACTATTGGTATTCCAGCACCTAAAACTATATATACCATAATTGATCCTACCGTTGAAGATAAAATAGTACCTTTAAAATTTGAAGATAATATGGATAAACTTCGTGGAGAAATAGCTGTGTCAGCTGAACATGTTACTGAAGGAAAACTACATGGAAAAACAATTGTTCCTCATCAAGAACTAGATGGAAAAAGTTATATAAGAACAAAAGATATTGGATATATGGATAAAGATGGTTGTTTCTTTATTGATGAAAGAAAAGGTAGATCTTTTGCTAGAATTGATGGTTTCAAAGTAAAACCTTCTGAAATAGAAAAAGTAATTGAAACAAATCCAAATGTTAAATATGCTAGAATCGTACCTTATTTTGACGAACAAATAAAAGGTATTATGCCAATTTGTCATGTTGTTTTAGAAGAAAAAGAGCTTAATGAAGAAGAAGAAATAGAAGTAATTAAAAATATCATTTATAACACAATTATTGACCACTCTGATATGAATTCAAGACAAATCCCATCTAAGTTTAAAATAAGAGAAAACCTACCACTTAATAAAGGTGGAAAAGTTGATTTTAAAGCTCTTGAAAAAGAAGAATTAACAGGAGATGAAATTAACGTATTATTAGATGAAACTAACGTATCTATAAATGATATTAAAGTTTTTAAAAACAAGAAAAAAGGCATAACAAGAACAAGAATAAAAAAATAGTTGGAGAGTGATGAGATGGAAAATATTTTAGGTTTTTTACTAATAAATGTATACTCATTATTAATAATTATTGCAACTTCAGTAGTATTTTTTAGTAAACAAAGATTAAAACAAACAGAAGATGAAACGTATAAAAACTTTTTAATAGCTAATATATATATATCATTAAGTGGTATTATTTTAGGACTCGCTGTAAGTCCAGGATTTAATACTAATGACTTTTTAATCGCACTATGTAATAAAATATATTTAATTGCTCTCATATTTTGGATTTCTATTATGACTTATTACTATGTGTATATATCTTGGAGAACTAAAAAAGATTTAACTAATACCAAAAAAATATTTAATATTATAACAATCATTAGTATATTAATTATACTTTTCATACCAATTACTGTTAATGTTACTCCAAATGGAGCTGTTGCTAGTGGACCTGCAATAATGTTTACCTACACGATGTTTGGTCTTGGTTTTATTCTTCAAATAATATGTGTTTTAACAAATTATAAAAACCTAAAAAGCAAAAAATATATTCCTTTATATATGTTAATAATACTAGGTTCAATAGTATTAATAAGTATGATGATTAATCCAACATTAAACTATTTAATTAATCCAATATTTAACTTTATTGCTGTCATAATGTTCCATACTATTGAAAACCCAGACATGCAGATGATTGATACTTTACTTAGAAATAAAGAACTTGTAGAACAAACTGTAAATGATAAATCTAATTTTCTATTTAAGATATCACAAGAAATGAAAAAACCTATTCAAAATATTATTAAAGATGTAAGATTATACAAAGAAGACTTTTCAAAAGAAGAAACCAAACTTTTAATTTCTGATATTGATAGTGAGGCAAACAATGCATATTTTATTATAAATGATATTGCTAGTGTTTCTTCAATGGATATAAAAAATCTTAAGGTAAGTGATAATAAATATAAAACAGAAAAACTATTTTTGGAAATTAAAAGTAATGTTACTAATCAATTATCTATTAAGAAAAAAGAAGGAAAAATTAAATTTTCATTAAATATAAACAACAAATATCCAGAATACTTACACGGAGATAATATAAAATTAAAGCAAGTAATTTTATCAATTGTAAATAATTCAATTAAATATACTAATAGTGGTTTTATAGATATTGATGTTGATGTTATTACAAGGTATGATGGTTGTAGAATGATTTTTACCATAAAAGATTCTGGATGTGGTATGAGTTTGTATAAGATAAATAGTTTATTATCTTCAAATGAAGAATTAACCGCAGAAGAATTTAATAAAATAGATAGCCTAGATATGAAAATCCCAGTAGTCATTAAAATCTTAAAACTACTTGGAGGTTCAATTAGTATTAAAAGTGTAGAAGATAAAGGAACAATTGTTGTTGTAGTAATTGATCAATTAATAGATTTTGATAGTACAAGTGAATTCTTGCTTAAAGAAGCTAAAAAATATAATTCAGGTATTAAAGGAAGAAAAAGAATTCTAGTTGCTGATGATAGTAAAGAATTAGATAAAATCAAAAGATTACTTTCTAAAGAAAATGTAGATGTTATAACCACACTAATTGGAAAAGATGTTATAGATAAAATCCAAAATGGAGAACATTATGACTTAATTATATTAAAAGATAATTTAAGACCTGATACTGCCTATATCATATTAAAAGAACTTCAAAAGGATA
>USDC01000020.1 GCA_900553435.1 uncultured Mycoplasmatota bacterium | reverse complement strand
CATATATTTATTATCTTTTCTTCTACCTTATATTCATGTTTTTTTATAAAATCTACTAAGAAAGGATTATCTTTTGGATTTGGAGCTTTTCCTGCAGTACACATGATATCATTATTTAAGTAAGAATGAGTTAAACATATATTACAATATTCTTCATCATAACCTTTATCTTTTAAATAATTATAACCTCTCATGATATGTCCGTAAGATTCTCCGTTGTATTTACCAATATCGTGTAAATATCCAAGAGTAATGACTTTATCAATATCTACATTATACCCTTTTTCATTTAGTGCCTTTGCTATTTTTCCTGCACTCTCGCCAACACAAACTGAATGAGTTATCCAGTCTTTGTTTTCTAAATTAAAACTGTATAATAATTCTTTTGCGTCTTTACTTGTTATTTTCATACTTTATTCTCCTAACTTTTTAAATAAATCACTATAGACTTTGTTTACATCTACATAATTTATCATTGTTATTTTGTGATTATTAGTAGTCGTTTCATAAGAAGTATATATATCTATTCCTATAGTCATTTGTGTCACCATATTCCGAATGTTTAATATTTATCCTCTGTTTCATTTAATACTTTTTCAACTTCATTAATTAATTGCTCTTTATTAGGAATATAATAAGTATAAGTTGAAGCAAAAACATTATTAGATAAACCACCTAAAGCATATTCCATAGCTACTTCTTTTTTACTCTTACAAAGAATAATTCCTATTGGTTTATTATCATATTCATCATTTACTTCAGCATTATAGTAGTTTAAATACATATTCATTTGTCCTGCGTATTCTGGTTTCATAGTACCAATTTTCAAATCTATTAAAACATAACATTTTAATATTTTATTATAGAAAACCATATCTACATAATAATGAGTATTCCCTAAAGTTACTCTTTGCTGTGTTCCTACAAACATAAATCCTTTACCTAATTCAAGTAGAAATTCTTCCATATGATGAACTAATTTTCTTTCTAAATCTTTCTCCAAAATAGGTTTTGGCTCTTTAATATCTAAAAATTCAAAAACATATGGTTCTTTCAAAATGTCATCAGGTTTAGCTAATGTTTGTCCAACTTTTGATAATTCATATACTTTTTCCTTATTGCTTTTTTCCTCAGATAATAATAATCTTTCATATAACGATGCTTCTAATTGCCTTTTTAACTCTCTAACGCTCCATTTTGAATTAATACATTCTTTTTCGTAAAAACTTCTTTCATCATCATTTTCAATACTTAATAATTCACAATAATGTGACCAACTCAATTTAACAGACACTGTCTGTTGTTTTGGATATTTAAGATAAAATCTACGCATATATTGGAGATTTGACACTGAAAAACCAGAGCCTAAAATTTTTCTTAATTCTTTTGAAAGCTCCTTTAAAACTTGCTTACCATATTCAGCTTTAATGTTTCCATTTTGCTCGTTCTCAACAATAATTCTACCAACATTCCAATATGCTAATAACATTGTGTTATTTACTTCATAAGCAATTTTATTTCTACTACTAATAATTACATCTTTAATTTCTTCAATCATTTGTATATTGTTTTTTTCTAACATAAATTGCTCCTTTCCAAATTCTTCAGACACATCTGAAAAATCTTAAAACTTTAATATTATTGTACCATATAATTTAATAATAAACAGATGTTATTTATATTTATAAATAAAAATTATAAATGTATTAAATTATTTTCAGACAATGCAATTTAAAGTATATTAAAAAACGAACTATTTCTAGTTCGAATACTTATTAATATGGTGCGAACGAAGAGACTTGAACTCTCACGACTTTTACAGTCATATGCCCCTCAAGCATACGTGTCTACCAATTCCACCACGTTCGCATTAAAAGGAAAACTTACCTTTTCCTTTTTAGTGCATTCATCATTGTACTCCACAATTTATTTGAGTTATAATTTAATATTCCAACTTTGTATACTCTAAGTCCATATCTAATTAATAGCCAGTTAGTTAAAACTAATATTGCAATAGAAATTAATACTTCAACAATAGACATCTGACCTAATATTAAAAGTACTGGTGCGACTATTGCTGAAATAAATGGAACAAAACCAGCAACTTTTATAAATACGCTATTTTCATACATTGATGCTACTATCGCTAGGTAATATGCAAAAAGTAATACTAACATAAGTGGAGTTTGAAGTTGTGAGTAATCCTCACTATTAGTAGTTACAGACGCAAGAATTCCTGCGACTAAAGAATAAGCAATAAAACTCAAAATTAACAAAATTATAAATATTGGAATTGCATGAACAATATCAGTAAACATACTAGTATTTGTAAATTCTTTTGCCATATCAACATATTTAGTTCCTAAACTTTCAATAAAGCCACTACTTTTAGTTAAGTATACTCTTATTCCCACGCCAATAATTCCATAGAGAAATAATAGTATTGCTTGAATCATAACAAACACATTTACTGATAAAAGTTTTGATGCAAAATGTGTTTTTGGACTAACACTTGAAATAATAATTTCCATACTCTTTGAACTTTTTTCTTCATTAATTTCTGCCCCTATCATTTGAGTAATAATTATGATTAAGAAGAAGAAAGGAACAATAAGCATTGGAATTAAAATATTACTAATAGTTTCCATCATATCTGAGTTTTCTTTGGCATCATCACTCAAATATGTTCTTTCAACATCTATTGTTTTATAAATACTTTCTAATTCTTCAGTATCAATATTACTTTTACTAAGAGCTAAAGTAGCTTTTGAAGTATTAAGCGCATTAACTATATTTTGATACAAAAATGAATCAACTGTATCATAAGTAATAATATTTGCATCCATCATATTTTTTTCATCTTTATTTATCTCTATTATAATGTTTTTAGATTTATCTTCTTCCATTTTTTTAGATAAATATTTTGTTTGTCTATCACTTTTTTCTAATTTTATATCATTTTGCTTTAACACAATTTTATTAGTCTCATCAAAAGTTTTTTCAAAAACTTCATATGTTTCATTAGTATTATCTACCACATAAATTTTTGTTGGTTCTAGAAAATCTCCGCCAAAAGCTTTAATTATATTATCAATATTAGCTATCACAGATATAGCAATAAGAAGTAATATATTTACAACAATAAACCATTTGCTTGTAAGCTTCTTCTTTAAACTAGTAAAAGTTAAATATCTTAATTTACTTTGCATATGCTTCCCCTACCTTATCTATAAATATTTCTTCTAAGCTAGCTTCTTCTACTAGGAACTTTCTTATGTTTTTACCCTTACTTATTTCTTTAAATACTTTATCAATTTGCTTTTCATTTTCTAGTTTTATTACAGTTTCAGCTTCATTTTTTTCTATTTTTTCTACGCCCTTTATCTTTTTTATTTTCTCTTCATCTATTTGTCCTATTACTTTTATATTTTTCTTACGATAATCTTTTTTTATCTTTTTTAAACTTCCCTCTAAAACCGTTTTACCTTTAACTAAAATAACTAATTTTTCGCAAAAATATTCTACGTGATCCATTCTGTGAGTAGAAAAAATTATAGATGCCTTATTTTTCTTCATTTCCATAATTACTTCTTTAAATAATTCTACATTTATTGGGTCAAGTCCACTAAAAGGTTCATCTAATATAAGTAATTTAGGTTTATTTAAAATTGCCATAATAAATTGTACTTTTTGTTGATTACCTTTAGATAATTCTTTTATTTTTCTATTCTTGTATTCTTCTATCTTAAATCTCTTTAGAAAATAGTCTAGGTTTTCCTCTATTTCTTCCTTACTCATTCCTTTTAAGTGCCCATAAAATTGTGCTTGTTCTTCTACAGTAAGCTTTAAAAGTAAACTTCTTTCTTCAGTTAAAAAACCAATTTTATCACTAAGAGAATAATCTATTTTTTTCCCATCTAAGGTAATTTCTCCCTCTGTCATATCTAAAAGTCCCATTATCATTCTAAATGTAGTGGTTTTACCTGCTCCGTTAACTCCAAGAAGTCCAAATATTTCCCCATCATCTACACTAAAAGACAAATCATCAACTGCTTTATTTTCATCATAATATTTTGTTACATGTTCTAATTTAAGCATAATTAACCTCCTATATAAAATTATAAATCAAAACACAAAAAAAAGATAGAAATTTTACTATCTTTATTATTACTTTACTTATGAGCTACTACTATACTTTTTTTACTTAAATCAACTTTCTTTAAAATACTTTTTAACTCTGTAAAATTATAACTTTTATATCTATCATATCTATCATTTATTACCTTTTTTTCTTTTAAATAATCAAGAACTAACATATCATTTATATTTTCAATATCCTCGTAACTTAATATATAACTACTTAAAAACACTTTTCTTTTTCTATCAAAATCATTTTTATCAAGCTTATAATTATTTACCTCACTTGTTATTCTATTTATAAATTCACCAACATTATTACAAGAACTACTAATTACTTTCATTACTAAATACTCTCCGCATCTAACTACATTATAACTAATATTCCCAGTAATGATTTCATCTTTTTTAAGGTGTGAAGCAAACTCGCTAGTCTCAGAAAAAAGTATATTAAGAAATATTATCAAATAATTAATAACTTTAGTAACTTCACTTTTCTTAAAATTATTAATAGGAATTTTATATGCAATCCATACCTTGCTTTCCATTATATTTAACTCTATTTCCTCATAATTTACATTAATTTCTGGATTTTCATGTTCACTTACTGTTGCAATCTTTTTATTTGGTTTTTTTATATTTTTCAAAAGTTCTTCAACTTTTTTACAAACACTATCTTTATCAAAATTACCAGTTACTACACAAAACATATTATTTGGTGTGTAAAAATCATCATAAACTTCATATAAATATTCTTTATTAATTTTATTTATGTCTTCTACCTCACCTAAAACAGTATTTCTTATATATGTATTACTAAATAAATTCTTATTTAATTTATTATTAATTATATAACCTGGTAAATCCTTTTGCATACTTATTTCTTGAGCAATTATTGATTTTTCATTTTCAACAGACTTTTCTGTTAAATCAAATGTATAAACTCTATTAAAAAGTATTTCAATATTTCTTAGTACATCCTTATTTCCATATAAATTATAGGTTGTTCCATAATAACTTGTATAAGCATTAACACTTGTTCCAAGACTCTCTAATTCATTTGCAATCTTTAAATCATTTAAATTACATACTTTATGTTCAAGAAAATGTGCAGTCCCAGGAATAACTTCTTTTATTTTTTCTTTATCTTTATACTTAGTTACCATTGCTCCAAAATCAGTAGTTAAAGTAATATAGAAGTTTTTAGATTTTGTAGTAGGATATAAAATTAAACTAAAATCATTATCAAACTTTTTAAAATAAACTTTTTCATCTATTCCATTTATTATTATTTCTTTCATTCTTTTTCTCCTTTAAGTAAATAAATTGTATCTAATTTTATTTTAGTAAGTAATTGTTTTACATCCTCTACGGTTACTTTATCAAATTTTTCCTTTCTTACATTTATTGCCTCAACATTATCAAAATTCTTTAAATAAAAATATTCACTAATTCCTCCCATATCATCATAAAAAGTATTAAGAGAAGTTGTAATTAAACTTTTTACTTTACTCAAGTTTTCTTCAAGATTAATTTTTTCCATATCTTTTAAACATTTTTTAATTAAATCTATTGCTTTAATAGCATCTTTTTTATTTATACCTGCATAAACAACTAAAGAATTATTAAATCTATTTACACTAGAATTAATTGTATAACAAAGTCCATTTTTTTCTCTAACTATTTTAAATAAAATACTATTTGTCCCATTACCAAATATTGCTGAGGTAACAGGCACAACATAATGCTTTTCAAAATCTGTTAAATCTTTAAATTTATAACCCATGTATAAATGAGATTGTGAAAAGTTTTTGTTTTCTTCTTTAAATAAAACTTTATTTTTAATTTTGTTTTCTAAATATACTTCATTTAAAAACTTATTCTTATTTTCTAATTTATTAAGTTTACCTTCTAAATAATTTAATACACTATCATCTTTATAATCACCTAAGAGATTAACAATTAAGTTCTCATTTATTAAATTTTTATAAAATTCATAAACTTCTTTACTAGTAACTCTTTCATATTCTTCAACACTTACATATGTTTTTTCTAAACAAGTTTCTTTATAAAACAAACTTCTAAATCTATCACTAGCATAAATATTAGCATTTTCTTCTCTCATTCTAGCTTTCTTTATCAATGTCTTTTTAGCAAGTGCAAAATTTTCGTGAGTAAACTTTCCATCATTAACATCAGGATTAAATAAAATTTCAAACAATAAATCGATTGATTTTTTATCCATGTCTGCCTCAGTATATTTAGAATTAATATACTCTAAATCAACTACAAACCTAATATTTTTACCCTTTGAAGAAGTTGAAGAAAAAACACTACATAAATATAATTCTTCTAAATATTTAGCAAGTTTTATTTTACTATTATATTTTTTAGAACTATAAGTTATTAAATATGATAAATAATCAAAATAAACAAGTTCTTCATCTTTATATTCTTTTGTAAAATAAAAAGTGATAAGATTTGTTTTAAACCTATCAGTATTTATAACATTTAATTTATAATTTTGTTTTTCTATCCTCTTGTATTCCATAGAACCTCCTGTTTTTATTATTACCAACTTTTATAACTTTATAATATTTTCTAAAGCAAGTAAAATCATTTCATCTAATTTTTTTTCTCTATAATTATAATCTACACTTTCATTATCTTTATCAGTAATAGTTAATAAACATCCTGCTTTTTTATTTAAATGCTTAGCATTTAAAAATAATGAATAACTTTCCATCTCAACAACTTCTACATCACTAAAAGTTATATTTCTTTCATAAAAAGCTTCAACAGAATAAGCTTTTACCTTTTTAAGGCTATCAAAAAGACTATTAACTTCTATGCTAGAAGAAACAGAATCAATTTTTTTATTAAACATTTCTAAACCATATGAACTTTTACTCATAGAAGAAGAAACAAGAACAACATCACCAATATTAATATCTTTACTTACACTTCTAGCAGTTCCAATTCTTAAAATAGTATTTACATCATAATACTTAAATAATTCATAACTATATATTCCCATACTAGGTATTCCCATACCACTAGAAAAAACAGTAACTTTTTTATTCTTATAGTAACCAGTATAAGCTAATTCACCACGAACTTGATTAACAAGTTTTGCCTCAGTTAAATATTTTTCTGCGATATATTTAACACGCATAGGATCCCCTGGCATCAATACCACATCTGCGATATCTTCTTTTTTAGACTCAATATGAATAGTAGACATATGTAACCTCCAAATTTATTCTAACATATCACAACAAAAGAAAAAAGAGAAAAAACTTTATTTATTTTTTCTCAATTTATATATTTTTATAGTGATAATTGATACATATTTTCTATTGTTCCATCTCCGCCAACTATTTTAACGTCGGATGTTAAATATGTAACAGGACGCGTAAGGTAATAAGTACGGAATGCAGCAATATAGCCTAAATTACCATGATTATGTACATGAATTACGTTGCTTATAGCTCCAACATAAGAGGACAGCGTCCATTGAAAATTATTGTTATACATCCAATTTGTCCTTACGCATATTTCTTGCCTATAATCATTTTTATCTGCTTGATAAAGTTTTTCATTTTCATAACATTCTCTACTTGCATATCCATAATCTGAGGGATACATTAATCCTACTTTTCCTATCCATGAAGTTGTCTTTGTTATACTTATTCCAATATCTGCAATACCAATTTTCTTTCCTCTTTCTTGAACAAAAGCATCTAATGTTGTAATTCCTCTTTGATCAACTGCACCTAAATACCATTTTGCATCTCTTATCATATTCTTTGTTTCTTCTGTTAAACCACTATCACTAAAATCACATGAAGTTGTTTGATTATTATTACCATAATAACAAGTTCCACTTTCTCTATTCCAATACAAACTGTTATTTATATTTTCACTTTCATATTCAGGATTTAATAGTCTCATTAGGTCCGCTCCCTCATATGTTCCACTCTCCCCCCACTGATTTACTCCTGCACCTAAAATGTTAGTTTCTAAATAATCATTTACTCCAGCTGGACTAGAATCCCATGAATAGTTTCCTATTGATTCCTCTCTTATTATTTTCACTCTGTTTTCTATGTTACCAGTTCCGTCATCTGTAGGAAATACTCCTATAATTCTCCAGGTTTCATTGTTGAAATTTACGTAGTTTTTAACTACATCGTTACTTCCACTATATCTATATTCAACTAAAGCTGGTGTTTGTTCTGTAGCCGGTTGGTTTAATTTGATTAATCCTTCTGTGTTATCTTCGCTATATTTTCCTATTATGTAATCTGTTGCTATATATTCTTCATTTAATACTTCTTTCGCATCTCTTACTTCTATCTTTCCTATTAAACTTTTTCCCATGTCACTACTTTGGTCATAATCTTTGTTTTTATATTCTATTGTTAATGTATATTCTTGGATTACTCCTGGATCTATCTTTATATTTTTTATTATGTTTATATGACTTCCACTTCCTCTTATTTGGGTTTCTTCTAGTGTTCCTCCTCCATTTGTACTTGTTAGACTCATTACTAAGTCTTCTTTATTTACAAATGTATTTGTTAAATTTTCCCAATTTATGTTATATGTTGCTTCTACTGTTCCTCTGTTTTCTACTGTAAATGTTTTTGATAAGCTCCATCCTGGTTCTATACTTTCTCCTCTTAGTTCTTGTCCATTTGTATACACAATAGATAATGTTCCTGTTTCTACTACATCACCTTTTGCAGTTTCATTTCCTGTTATTATACTTGTAAAGAATGCATATGAAAGACTTACTATACTTAGTATTATTAGTATAGAGAGTATTACTGATGCTGTATAAAATGTTATTTTTTGTTTTTTACCCATCTTTTCTATTTGTCTTTTATAGTATTCTTTTAATCTTTTCATTTCTATACTCCTACTACTATTATTTCTATTATTATATTTTATATTCTTATTATAAACTAATTATGTGTTATAAACAAGAATATGTGTTTTTTTTAAATA
>USDC01000019.1 GCA_900553435.1 uncultured Mycoplasmatota bacterium | reverse complement strand
TAATTGTAAGTATATAATACCCCCCCCGATTGTCAAGAAAAAACACGGATTTTCCGTGTTTATTTCAGTTCATCACTATCTAATAAAATTGTTACTGGACCATCATTATATATTTCTACTTTCATATCTTCTCCAAAAATCCCTGTTTCTACATGTATGTTTTTTTCTTTTAGTTTTTGATTAAAAATTTCATAAAGCTTAAGTGAATCTTTTGGATTTAGTGCATTTATAAATGATGGTCTTCTTCCCTTTTTAGTATCTGCATAAAGAGTAAACTGACTAATACTTAAAATGCTTCCATTTATATCTAATAAACTTTTATTCATTAGTCCTTTTTCATCTTCAAATATTCTTAAGTTTATTATTTTATTAATTAGTTTATCTATTATTTCTTCATTATCATTATTTGTAAACCCTACAAATATTACTAGTCCTTTTTCTATTTGTCCATTTATTTTCCCATTTATTGTAACTTTACTTTGTTTACTTCTTTGTAATAATGCTTTCATTTGTTACCCTTTCAACTTTATCTATAAATTTTAAGTTATTTAATCCTATTATGAAGTTATTTAAGTTATTTATGTCTTTTACTTTACAACTTATTCTATAATATGGATTTTTATCTTTTTTTAAATTAATTGATAAAACAGTTATATTAAGTTGTGTTGCTTTTGCGATTATATCCATTAATTTTTCTTGAGTTTTATTTGTATAAACATTTAGTATTGCTTCATATTTTTCTTCGTCGTTGCTTTTCCATTCAACATCTATTAATCTTTTTGAATTCTTAATATTTAAACAATCTTTTTTATGAATAGTTACTCCATGTCCTTTAGTAATAAAACCTATTATTTCTTCTCCATATACTGGATGACAACATGAAGCTATAGTTGTAAGGATACCATCTCTTCCTCCAACCAATATATTACTTTTTCTACTGTTTGTTTCTTTTTTAGGTTCAAGTTTTATTTTTTCTTCTTTTTCTTCTTCAAGTGTAAGTTTTAAATACACTTCTCTTGGTGTTACTTTTAAAGAACCAATATTTAAGTAAAGTTCTTCTAAGCTACCTACTTTATACATTGGTAAAACTCTTTTTAAGTTTTCTTCTTTTAATACTTCTGCGATTGGTATTTTATGTTTTTTAATGTAGTTTGTTAATAATTCTTCACCTAAAGCTAAGTTCTTTTCTTTTTCTTGTTTTGAAAAATATGATTTTATTCTACTTTTAGCTGTATCTGTTTTAACAAATTTTAACCAATCTTTATTTGGTTCAGTACCAGCTTTTGTTTGAAGATTAACAACATCTCCATCATGAAGTTCACAGTCAAGTGTAACAATATTATTATTAACAAAAGCTCCAACTGTAGTATTACCTACCTCAGAGTGTATTTTATATGCAAAATCTATTGGAGTTGAGCCAACTGGTAACTCTATAATATCTCCTTTTGGTGTATAAACATACATTTCTTCATTTGATAATTCTGTTTCTAAGTTTTTAAAGAAGTCTTCATTATCAACTTTGTCATTTGCCTCAATTAGAGATTTAAACATTTCAAGTTTATTTTCTAAAGCGGTTTTTACTCGTCCATCACTTTTTTCTTTATAACTCCAGTGAGATGCAACCCCACGTTCAGCAACCTCATCCATTTCATATGTTCTTATTTGTACTTCAAACATCCTACCATCTACACCAAAAACAGTTGTGTGAATACTTTGATACATATTACTTTTTGGATTGGCTATAAAGTCTTTAAATCTTTTAGGAATAGAACGATATTTTGAGTGAATTAAACCTACTATCAAATAACATTCTTCTACTGTTTCTACTATTATTCTAAGACCAAGCAGGTCGAAAATATCACTAAATCTTCTTCCCTTTACAAGTTTAGCATGAATACCATTTATACTTTTAACTCTGCCAAATATTTCAAAGTTTATTTCATGTTCTCTTAAAAGTTCACTTAACTCTTCTTTCATTTTATTAAGCGCATCATTTAATATATCATAGTCTGCATTTATCATTTGTTTTACTTCTTCATAAGCTTCTGGTTTTGAATATTTAAGACACAAATCTTCAAGTTCACTTTTTATTTTTTTAATACCTAATCTATGTGCGATTGGAATTAAAATGTTTTGAGTTTCTTCTATTATTTCTTCTCTGTGTTCTTTTGGAAATACATAAAGACTTCTCATATTATGAGTTCTATCAGCAAGTCTTATAAATAAAGCTTTTGGATTTTCGGCAAGACCTACAACAACTCTTCTATCATGATCAACATTTGACTCTTTTTTAAAAGTTCTTTTTACATTGCTTATTTTAGTTAAACAAACTATTATTTCTTTTGTTTCTTCACCGAAGTCTCTTTCAATTTCTTCCTCTGTCATTTTATCAAGTAAAAGCGCCTCATGAAGTAAAGCACTCCCTATAGTTACAGGATCCATCTTTAAAGAAGCAAGAATACCTGCAACAGCAATGGGGTGAAGAATATACTCTTCACCCGTTTTTCTTTTCATTCCATCATATATTTCTAAAGCTTTTTTATAATATTTTTTTATCAATTCTAAATTTTCATCTGTCATATATGTTGATAACTTTTTTTCTAAAGCTTCTAATTCTTTCATATTTTTTCTCCTTTTTAAGAGTTTATACCTTTAATTTCTTTTTCATCTAGCTCATCATCTATATATTTTGGTTTTTTCTTAGTTTTTCCTAATCCTTTTACTTCAAGAATTAACCATATTTGCGCGGCAATAAATATTGAGCTATAAACACCAATTACTAAACCAAAGAGTAGCGCTAAATTAAAGTTAAGTATTTCACTAGCTCCAGCTAGAATAAGAACAACTACCGCAGTTATTGTTGTAATAGATGTATATAAACTTCTAAAGAATGTTTGTCTAATACTTCTATTAACTAGATTTTCTAATTCTTCTTTTGTTTTTGGTTTATCATTGTAATATTTTTTAGAGTTTTCTCTTATCCTATCAAAACTTACAATTGTATCATTAATTGAATAACCTATTATAGTTAAAATTGCTGCGATAAACATAAAGTTTATTTCAATTCTAAATATTGCAAACATTGCAAGAACAAAGAATACATCATGAAGTAGTGAAATAATTGCTCCAAGTGCATAATTCCAAGTAAATCTAAACGCAATATAGATAAGTATACCTAAGCTTGCGATTATAACACTTATAATTGCATTTTTAATTAAGTCTTGTTTAACAAGATTACTAATAACTGTAATATCTGCGCTTACTTCTTGTTTTTCAAAATCTGATTTTATATCATTTATTTCATTTTTAGTTAGAGTATCAGTTATTTTAATATATGCTTCATTTTCACTTACTTTTTCAAATTCCACAATATCATAATCACTCATGATTTCTTTTGCTTCATTCATATCTATATCACTAGCTTTTAATGTTATATCAGTCCCACCAGTAAAATCAATACCTAAATTCATACCTTTTGCTACTCCGAAGAATAATCCAACAACTAGTATTAATGCAGAAATTGTAAACCATACTTTTTTATGTTTTACAAAATCTATTTTTTCAAAGCTATCTTTTGGTTCTTCTTTACTACCTAATTTAACTATTTTATTTTTATTTAAACCAATAAATGCCGTAATTTTATTATCAAAGAATTTACTTTTTACATATTCTTTAACAATTAAACGATTTACTATAACCATTGTTAGTATAGTTAATATTATAGTTATCATTAAAAGAGTTGCAAAACCTTTTACTGAGCTTTCTCCAAATATAAACAATACCACAGCTACTATAAATGTAGTTATATTAGCATCAATTATAGTTATTAAACTTCTTTTGTTACCTTCCTTTTCAGCTGTTTCAAGATTTCTTCCACGTTTTAGTTCATCTTTTACTCTTTCAAAAGATATAATAGATGCATCAACTGCCATACCTATACCTAAAATTAATGCAGCAATACCTGGTAGTGTCAAAACACCATCTATTAAATTATAAATTAAGAATACTAAAAACGAATAGATAAATACACATACTCCACTAATGAATCCAGCAAATCTATATACTACACTCATCATTATAACAATTAAAATCATTACAATAACCCCAGCGATTGCTGCGACTCCAAGTGTATCACTACCAAATGATGCATCAACTGTTTTAGTACTTACTTCAGTAAGTTTTGTAGGAAGAGAACCAGAATTTATTAAATCAACTAACTCTTCTGCTTCTTCAGCTTCAAAACTTCCTTCAATTACTACATCGCTTGCGAATGCCTCATTTACACTAGCAACAGAAATACAACTCATATTTCCGTCTACTCCACATGTTGCTTCTTCATTTTTAAATGAATCAACATTATCTTCATAATCAAGCCAAATAACAATTCTATTATCACTACTTGTACTTATTTTTTTAGTTACAGAGTAGAATTTATCAACATCAGCAATTTTTAATGCAACCACTGGCTCTCTATTACTATTATAATCAAGTCTTGCCGCAGGACTTCCAAGTACACTTGAATTCATAAGTAAGTTATCGCTAGTATCTCTAAAAGAAAGTACCGCAGGCGTACTAAGTCTTTCTCTTGCTTCCTCTTCGTTTGTAACACCAGCAAGTTTTACACGTATTTTATCTCCCTCAATACTAATCTCAGGTTCACTTACACCAAGTGAGTCCACCCTATTTTGAATACTTTTATAGGTTGCACTCATCATATCATCAGTAAGTTTCTCACCCTTCCCAAGTGGATCTACTTTATATAAAACTTCAAAACCACCTTTTAAATCTAGTCCATAATTAATATCATTTAATACTGGTTTATAAGCAAAACCAACAATAGCTACTAATAATATAACTATTAAATTTGTTAACCAAAATTTCTTATTTTTCATACTACAATACATCCATTTCTTTTATATTTCTGTTTTCTTTTGACAAGATATTTAAAACATAAGTATTTATTTTATCTTCACTTAAATCAAAAATATCTTCTACCATTTTATATAGTGATAAATCACTACTTTTACTCCATACATTTAAACTCAAATAGTTCCATATATCTTCTTTTTTTATATAATGATAACCTCTGTTATGAAGTTCTCTTATTTTTGAGTCAAACGCAGGAGACAATCTTTTATAAAGTTCATCTAAAGTTTTAAATTCTTGCATATAACCACCAATTTAATTATACATAAATTTTCTTACTTTTTAAAGTTATTTTACAAAAAGATAAATTAATACAAGAACTAAAACAATAAATAAACAAATTATTCCTACCCTTTTATTCTTCTTCTTTCTTTTTTTACAACTATGTGGACAATTATCACATACCATAAAAACACGCTCCAATTTTCTATAATAACCATTTAATATATATTTTGCAACTACTTTTTTATTCATATGTAAATTATTCTCTCATAAGCTAAAATATAGAAAAAGTAACTTTTTAATGTAAATATATTGACAAATTACGACAAAGTGTTATAATATGAAGTCAATAACGAAGGGGGAAAGTAAAATGACCAATGAAGAAAGAAGTAAATTAAGAAGAGAAGCACTTGAAGTTAAAGAAGAAAAAAAAGTAAAAAAAGGTTTTTTCACTTCTACAAGAAATAAAATAATCGCAGGAATTACTTTAGCTTTTACTGTTGCTGCGAGTAGTGCAGGAACTGTTGCTGTTATGAATCACATAAACAACGATGCTGCAGTTGCCGATACAACTGTAGAAGACACTAAAGAGATACCTAATGACAACTACTATATCGAAAGTGAAACTAAGGAATTAGAACAAAAAATAACAGATTATTTTAATTCATTAGATACAGTAACAAAAAATGAATTTAACAATAATCCACAATATTTAATAGATTTTGGTAAATGGATTAACGGGTTAAAAATAGATAACTTCTCAGAAGATTATATTTTACAAATATATGAAATGATAAATAATGCTAATGATAATGTTAAAACTGCTTATATGAATAACAAACCGATTGAAGGTCAAATGATAAAAGCAAGTACTTTTATTAAACCAACAAATGTAAATATTGAATTATTTACTGAAAGAGAAAGATATTTAGATGAAATAATGAAAGATCCATATGGACCAAATGCATTTGAAGTTGCTAAGAAGTGGTTTACTTCAGATTGGAATTCTTTACTTGGATTAAATGGAGCTAAGAAATTTTCAGATCTTGATAGTCAAACTTCAGAACTTGCTTTAGCAGTTAACACATTTGAAATGCAAAATTTAGTTGATAAAATATTCCAAGATAATAACTGTAATGGCCTTAATCTTCAAACGCCAGATGGAAGTGAAGCATTTTACCCATTAGTATTAGAAGCTCATGAAAGTCTTGGAATAGAAATTGAAGATGAAAGTGAAATTGATCATGAAAGATTTTATAAAAATGAAATCACAAGACTTTTAACTCATTGTGATAATTATGTAGATAAAGAAGAAAATGACATGTTAGATGATCAAAACTCATATGGAATTTTATTAGAAGTTCAAAATAGATTTATTAATGAAGAAATAATAAGAGAAAAAACTGAATCTACTGATACTAGCAAATTAGAAGAAATAACTACAGCTAAAGAAAATGCGTACTTGTTAAAAGAAATGGCATTTAATTATAGAGATAAAAATGGTACTAAAGTTAGAGTACATAGCAATATAATTAATAGTTAAGGGGGAGAAAAAAATGGAAGAAAACGGAAGAAGATTTAGAGTAAACTGGTTTGATATAGTATCTAAAGTAATATTCTTAATTATTTTTGTTTTAATACTTATGTGGTTTTTCCCTAATAACAATGCTAACAATAATAACGGAAATGATGAAGATGTACTAAGTAAATATAACTTTAGTGTACTATTTGATAGAATATTTAGAGAAAACTTAAATGAAATGAAATATGCAGCAAAATCATATTTCACTTTAGAAAGAATGCCAGGTGTTGGTGAAGAAAAAACATTAACACTTCAAGAAATGTATGATTTAAACTTATTATTACCATTAATAGATAAAAATGATAAAGCATGTGACGCTAATAAAAGTATAGTAAAAGTTACTAAAGAAGGCGAAGAATATCACATGAAAATCACTTTATCTTGCGGAGATGAAACAAAAACAATAACTGAAATTATTGGATGTTATGATTTCTGTGAAGATAATAAATGTAAGGAAGAAATTGCTACTAAACTTCAATATCAATTTATGAGAGAAGTTGAAAAAACAAATTATTCTTGTCCTAGTGGTTACACATTAAACGGAAAATATTGTTATTCAACAGAATTTGGTAAAAGAATAGAAGCAACTAAAATATTATCAAAAGATAAAGTAATATATGAAGATGCTAAAAAGAATACTGGTGAACATAAAGTATGTACTGAAATAACTGAGGTTCCAGGAGAAACTACATACACATGCCCAGAAGGTTATGAACTTGATGGTACAAAATGTACAAAAGTAGAATATACTGAACCTACTACAGAACAAAAATATACTTGTCCTACAGGATATGAAAAGAATGGAAACTATTGTTATAAAACTGATATAAAAAGTGCTACACAAAAATATGCATATACTTGTCCGTTCCAATACACATTACATGGAACTGAATGTACAAAAACATTAACAAGTAATACTTCATTAGTACTTAATGGTTATACTTGTCCTAGCGGATGTACACCAACTGGTAATGGAAGCACATGTCAAACTAAAACAACTAAAGCTGCAAATGTTTCTACTACATTAAAAGAAACTTGTCCTAGTGGATATACTAAGAGTGGCTCTACTTGTACAAAGAAAGTACAAAATGGTTACACTTATGGAGCTTGGAAATTAGTTGCAACTTATTCATATGATTATGAAAAACAAACATATGAAAATGCTACATCTAAATTAGTATACACTGGTTCAAGCGTTAAAAAATCATGCTCAAGTTGTAGACCTGTAACTTATTACCACTATGCATATTATGAAAGAAGCAAAACAGCTAATTACACTACTTATACAACTGCAACAAACAAACATTACACTAAAACATATAGTTGTAAAGGTATAGGCGGAACACTTACTGGTAAAAACTGTGTTATAACAACATTAAAATCTTGTACACCAAAATATAAGAATACTTGTACAATTGGTACATTAGTAGGAAATGTATGTAAGTTAACTGATACAATTGATGCTACTAAAATAGTTGATGGATATAGTTGTCCAACTGGTTATACATTAAAAGATAACATATGTGAAAAAGTAGAAGTTATTCCTGCTACTCCAACTGAGGGAGAAAAATCTTGTCCTGATGGTTATGTAATGGAAAATGGTAAATGTAAAAAAACTACTACTAAACCAGCTACTGAAGTAGAAGGAAAACCAACATATTCTTGTCCAGATGGATTTACTAAAGAACCAGATAATAGTGCATGTTGTAGAGTTGAGGTTATCGAAGGTGACTATTACTGTGAAAACCAAAACGCAGAACTTGTTGGAAACAAATGTAAAGTAACTATCCCTGGAGGAGAAGTTATTGGATATAGTTGTCCAGCTGGTTACACTAAAGATGGTAAATACTGTTATAAGAAAACAACTAAGAAAATTAATGCAACAAGTAAAACAGTTATAACTTATGAATATAAATGGAGTTACTTCAAATCTCTACCTGGATGGACTAGAACTGGTAAAACAAGAAATGCTTAACAAAAAAAGTGTGAAAAATCTCACACTTTTTTTATTTGGAAATTTCCTTTTTATATTTAACACCAACATGTAGTGTACAATATATTATTATGCAAGTTTTTTAAAAAAAGTTACACTTTTTTTAAATTAGTTTAACACAGTTTTTATTTTATAACTATTTTTATCAAATTTAAAAATTATACTTCCGTTAATATCTGTTCTTAATACTTTGGAGTTTTTCAAATTTTTTAAGACTTCATTACTAGGGTGTCCATACATATTATCTTCCCCTACACTAATTATTGAATATTTAGGATTTATTTTTTTAACAAAATCTCTACTTGTACTATTTTTACTTCCATGATGTCCTACTTTTAATAAAAACACTTTATTTAAAAGTATATCCTCTTCTACTTTTGTACTAGCATCTCCCATAAATAAAAGTTTTTTATCATTTATTTTTATTTCTAAAACCAAACTATTATCATTTTCGTTATCATATATTTTATTATTTAAAGTTTTTATATAAACATTATCTATTTTTAAGTCACCTTCTAATTTCTCCTTATTTTCTATTTTACTTTCAAGTTCATTAACACTTCCTTTATTTATA
>USDC01000018.1 GCA_900553435.1 uncultured Mycoplasmatota bacterium | reverse complement strand
TGGCTATTATATTATGCGAAGTCATTCCTCCGTTTACTCCTAATAGTTTATTATCTTTATAATAGAAATCAGTTACTAAATCACCTATACTTACCACTCTCATATTATCACCTACTTAAATATTTTAACATATAAATAATAAAATGTGTTTTATTTTCTCATAAATTACCAGCAAAAACAAAACAAATGTTCGTGCATTTTTATGTTTTTTATTATATAATTAAATTGGTGATATTTATGGATTTAAAAGAGAAACTTTCTGTGCTTGCAGATGCTGCGAAGTATGATGCTAGTTGTTCTTCAAGCGGAAGTAAAAGAAAAAATAATGATGGGATAGGTAATGCGGCTTTTAGTGGAATATGTCATTCTTTTTCATTAGATGGCAGGTGTATTTCTTTACTTAAGATTCTTTTTACTAATTGTTGTATTTATGATTGTAAGTATTGTATAAATAGGAGAAGTAATAATATTAAAAGAGCTATGTTTACACCAGAAGAAGTATGTGAATTAACAATTAATTTTTATAGAAGAAATTATATTGAAGGTTTGTTTTTAAGTTCTGGTATTATAAAAAATCCTGATTATACTATGGAAAAGTTAATAGAATGCGTAAGTTTACTTAGAAACAAATATCATTTTAATGGATATGTGCATGCTAAAGCAATTCCTGGAGCAAGCCATTATTTGATAAAAAAACTTGGTAGTTTAGTAGATAGAATGAGTGCCAATGTTGAACTTCCTACCAATAGTGGGTTAAAATTACTCGCACCTAATAAAAATATTAGTGATGTTAATAATATTATGGATTTAGTAAGCAAAAATAAAAATAAAAACTTTGTACCAGCTGGAAGTAGTACACAAATGATTATTGGAGCTACTAAGGAAACTGATTTAGATATAATGAAAAGTAGTGAGGAGATGTATAAAAATTATAAACTTAAAAGAGTTTATTATTCTGCTTATGTTCCAGTTAATAAAGATAAAGCTTTACCTAGTTTAATCACTCCTCCTTTACTTAGAGAAAATAGACTTTATCAAGCTGATTTTTTAATTCGTTTTTATAATTTTAAAGTTAGTGATTTATTAGATGAGAATAATCCGAATTTTAATATTTTACTTGACCCGAAAGCTGATTATGCACTTAGACATTTAGAAGAATATCCTAAGGAAATAAATAAGATAAGTTATTATGAACTTTTAAAAATACCTGGTATTGGTGTTACTTCTGCTAAAAGGATAATTTCTTCTAGAAAATATTTTAATTTAGAGTTTGACGATTTAAAGAAAATAGGTGTAGTAATTAAACGAGCTAAATATTTTATAACTTGTAATGGTAAATATTTTATGGATATTTCTTTTTTTAAGAAAAGTTTTATTAGTAAAAATTTAATTTTAGAAGAAAAATTAGAAAAAGTATTAAAAAGTAAACAACTAAGTTTATTTGATGAATAATTTTATATATTTATATAAAACAAGCTAAAGAACTAAAAAGGCATTATTCACTTACTTATAAAGTTAAAATATTTTTAAAAAAAGGAGTAATAATAGATGCTTCTGCATATTTAGATACAGCAAATGTTTTAACTACACCTTATACAAAGAAAAATGTAATATTGCTTAATTCAAAAATATTAAGAAATTATATAAGAGATAACCCATATATGTTAGTGCCTTATGATACAATAGATTCTCATGGGCTTTTAAAGTGTGTTAGTCCTTTAAAGGTTTATATAGAGGGAGTAGGAATAAGAAAAAATGTTGTTGTTGCTTATAATGATACAAACTATAAAATGGATGGTATAAACTGTATCTTAAATAATATGATATTGGAGGGAAAATAAATGAGGATATTAAGAAAATTATTAAGTAAGCTATTTAAAAGAAATAATATATTTTATGTAGGAGCTAGTGATATACTTCCTCCTCCTCTTAAAAGAGAAGAGGAAGAAGCTTTAGTTAAACTTTCTAATGAAGGAAACATAGAAGCTAAAAACAAACTCATTGAACATAACTTAAGATTAGTTGTTTTTCTTGCTAAAAAATATGATACTACAAGTTATGATTTAGAAGACTTAGTTAGTATAGGAACTATTGGACTTATTAAAGGAGTAAATACATATAAATTAGATAAAAATATAAAGCTTGCTACTTATGCTAGTAGATGTATAGATAATGAAATACTTATGTTTCTAAGAAAAAACAAAAGAAAAAAAGCAGAGGTAAGTTTTGAGGATACAATTAATTTAGATAGCGAGGGAAATAATTTACATTTAGAAGATATATTAGGAACAGAGGGTGATATAGTAAGTAAGGAATATGAAAATAAATTAGATAAGAAAATACTACTTAGAGAAATAGATAAATTAAATGAAAGGGATAAAAAAATAATAACAATGAGATATGGACTTAGAAACACTAAAGAATATACACAAAAAGAAGTCGCAGATATTTTAGGTATATCACAGTCTTACATTTCTAGAATTGAAAAAAAAGTTATCAGTCACCTTGAAAAATTAATGAATTTGTGTTAATATAACAAACATTCGAAAAAAGGGTGTTTTTTTCTTGGAAAAAAGCTAAAATCATAGTATAATTAAAAATAGTAGTAGGAGGATGACATGTCTAGAAAAAATAAGAACATGACAGAAGAAGAACTACGTGATTATGAATATGAAGATATGTATGAAATAAAACAAAAAAGAAAAAAAATAATTGGCATTGTGATAATAGTTGTAGTACTATTACTTATAATATTTTTGTGTTTACGTTCATGTATGTCTGGTACAACAGTGGTAGAAGTTTCAGAAAATGAAAAGAACTTATTAGAAGCTGGAAAAGAATATTTTAATAAAAATTATGAAGAAATGCCTACCGCAATAGGAAGTTGTGAAGAAGTAACACTTGAAAAGTTGCTTTTAGAGGGATTACTTAAAAAGAATAATTTTAGAAATTGTCATGGTAAAGATACAAAAGTTAAAGTATGTATATTAGAAAATGAAAAAGAACAATGGACACCATTTTTAACTTGTGATGAGATAAATACAGAGTTTAGTGAGTGGCAAGAAGGAAAACCAAAAGACTTAGTAAAAGATCAAAGTGATGTTAGATTTGAATTCATGGGTAAAATACTTGATATTGAAGATGCAGAACTAGGAGATACAGAATTGTACTGGCAAGATGAAGTACCATATGATGCATATAAAACAAATGAAGTAACTGAATACTATAGTTACAGAGATAAAATGTATATATGGAACTTAAATGAAAAAAGATATTATCCAGGTGATAAAAAATCAGCTTCAGCTGTAAAAGAATATTATGTTTCAAGCCCAGCAAGTGGGTATAATAATAAGGATTCTGGTACAAATAATGCATATAAATATTATAAAAATGGAAGTAAGCAATACTGGAATAATGGAGGTTACAGTGTAACAAACCCAGGCGGAGGATATGATAATAAAGACTCTGGTGTTAATGTTACTGTATATAGAACTAGAAAATGGAATAAACAAAGTGATGTTACAGTAAAAAATTCAACAATAAGATATATGTGTGGACGAAGTGATACATCAATTGTAAAAGTATCGTTAAGTCCATGTAATGAACAAGAAGATGGCTTTACAATTAATAAAGGTTCATATTATACTTGTAATGGGTCTGATAAAGTAAGTGCTGGTACAAAATGTTATACTTGTCCAGTTGGAACTTTAAGAAGTGATAAATCTTCATGTGGTAACTATACAAGTTATGGATCATACACTGCAACAAAATGTGATACATCTTCAGACTTGTGCGATGCAACTACAGTCTCTACATACAAGTGGTATAAATACACAAAGTCATATTATCCAGGAAGTGCTTTATATACAACTGCTCCTGCAAGTGGATATTATAAAGATGGAGCAACAAGAACAACTGCATATAAATGGTATAAACTTGTAAAAGTAGGGGAAAGCACAACATTTAATTATGCAGCACCAAATGCACTTGCTACATATACTGGCAAAACAACATGGGGACCTTGGACAAGTTATAGTGTTACAAAACCAGCTGGAAGTACTAACACTGAAGTTCAAAAGAAAAATCAAGTGTCAGTACAAAAAGTAAAAGGAGAAACCAAAGATAAATGGCAAGATTTATCAAAAGACTATGTAAGTGAAAAAGAACTAATAGAATTATTTAACAAAAAAGATCTTAATGTAAAAACACTAGAAGATATAATGGAAAAAAATGGAGAAGCTAAATATACTGTAAAAATGTATTACAGGAATAGGTTATAGGAGGAATAAAAATGAATGAAAATAGAAATGAAAAAATAGAAAAATATATAAATGAACATAAAAGCTTTGGAAAAAGTTTGGAACAAATGATTGCTGAGGGATATAATGCAAAAGTACTTGATGATGAAGATATTAATTATGTTTTAAGTTTTAATACTGGTTTTAACAAAGAAAAGTTTGAAAGTTTTGTAAACAAAAGCGAAAAGGAAGAAGATACTATGAATGAAGAAGAAATCAAAAAACATATTAAAGGGATTGAAGAAAACAAAGATGTAATTTCTGATGCAGTATATAATCATAAACCAGAAGTTTTAGCTAAACTTTATAATGACGGTATATTAAATGATAATGATTTAAAAATACTTAGTGATACTTCAGAATATAAAGTAGATGGAGTAAAAACAGTTGATTTATATAATGAAGTTAAAACAATATCTGAACAAAATAAAAAACAAGAAAACGAAGAACAAAACTTAAGTGATTTATTTAAAAATCAACCAATACTTGATAAACCAAATGTTGAAGCGCTATCTGATGGAAAAGATGTTATTCCACCAGTTGGTAGAGAAATTATTGAAAACAATGAAGATAATAATAGACTAAAAGTTGATCTTAAAACTGTCGCAGAAAACATGGACAAAATAAAAACAGCAGAAGAATTTAAAAAAGCACAAGAAAAAGCAAGAGAAGTAGTAACTAAAAAAGAAGATAAAAAAGAATACGTTAAATCGTTCTCTGATGCTGCAGAAGAATACAAAAAATCAAAAGAAGCAGCGGAAGCAAAAAAAATAGAAGAAGAAAGAAAAAAACAAGAAAGGAACAAACGTTATACTAAATCAGGAAACAAAGATAAAGCAGAAAACAAAGAAGAGCCTAAATATTTGCATCCACTTAAATCATTTAAAATAAATTATGTAGAACCTGAATTATTAAATATTGATAATGATGCTTTAAATTCTGATATGATAGATACTTATATAAGTAATTTTAAAGCTTCAAAAGAAAGAAGACTTGACTCTTTAAATATTAGTTTAAATAATAACAAAACTGAACAAGAAAAAATAGAAGAGGAAATTAATAATTTAAATCATGAAAAAGAAATGTTAGAAACTAAAATAGAAGAAATAAATGAAACGTTAACTGACAAAAAACAAGCATCTTCAAATAGTGAAATTGAACCATATTATGAATTATCAACATGTAACGATAGAGTAAAAGTGATTAATGATCTTTTAGGGAAAAAGATAATATTACTTGATTCTCTTAAAAATTCATATAAAGAATTAGAAGCCGAACAACATGATTTAAATCTTGAACTTGAAAGTTTTGCAAATGCTGATAGTGAAGAAGAATTTAGAAAAGAACACACTAGAATTTTAACTGAATTAAATGAAGCTATAGCTAAATTAGAAGTAAAAGATTTTCCAAACTTAGATAATGCAAAAGAAAAAAATGGAGAATCTGTTGAATCTAAAAGCGAAGATATAGAAGACACTAAAAGAGTTTATGATTTATTAAATGAAGAAAAATTATTACTTATTAGAAGAAGAACTGCATACGAAAATCTTTTGGGTTCAGAAGTTTTAGAGCATGTTAATTTAAATAATGAAGAACTTGATGAACTTAATTCAAAAATAGAAGAAGAAATATCTAAATTAGATAAAATGACTGAAGAAGAACAAAGTGCTTCAATATTATCTCTTGCTAGCTTGGTAAATAAAAGAGATAATATTAAAAATGAACTTCGTTTAAATAATGGAGATAATTCTTCAGTAAAAGAACAAGTTAATAATTCTATTAAGAAAATTGATGAAAAGCTTGCGAAAATTGATGAAGCAATAAAAACAGTTGATTATCAAGATTTGTATAATGCAGAACAAAATAATAACGATTTTAGTGAAATGATTCCACCATTTATAGTAACTGATTTACCTGATCAAGATTTTTATGGTAACATTCTAAGAGAAATTGAAAATCAACATAATATTATTAAAGAAGAAGACACTGTTGATTTAATGAATAAAATAGATGATATTAAATATGACAAAACCGGTAAAATAGATGCTGAAGACGAATTAAAAGTTAAAAATATAATGGATAAATACAATCTAACATTAAGTGAAGTATATAAATATAAAGATGCTTTAATAAATTATGATGCTATTGAAAGTGATAAAAAACTTTTAAACGGAAAAAATGAAAAACTATATTTCTCACAAAAAAGAAACATTAAAAATTCATTAAGTGATAAAGATATGATTAGACTTCTAAATATTCCTCTAAAAGATGAAAATGGAAATGATAGAGAATCAATTCCTGAACTTAGAAGTTTAGCTGATGAATATAATATTTCTCCATATTTACTTTATAGTTTTGCTAAAAGTAAAAATAGAAAATTTATAGGTCCTATGCTTGTAATTAAAGAAAAAGCTTTTGAGAGTAAATTGCTTGATAAACCTTGGAAAAGGGTTGTTGCTGGAGTAGTAGCTTTAGGTATTTTTGTTTCTTCAGCATTATTAGCTTTAAAGTCATGTAACTCAGATAAAGAAGCAAGAGATGCTGGAAGAGATGCAATGAATGCGGATAACGAAACTAAATATGAACAAGAAATACAAGCAGAAGATGGTCTTGCTACTGGAGAAGAAGTAAATGAATTTGAAGTAGATGGACAAACTTACACTACTGGCTCACATGGTGGAGGTGTTACTGGAACTTCAAATAATACAGTTAATACTGATGCCGGTGGTAATGAAATAGTTAATGAAGATTTTGATCATAGTGGAGATACAGGAGTGGTTGATGAAACTGATCCTGATCAAAAACCAGATGTTCCTGTAGATCCTGAAGATCCAGAAATAAGTGTGGAATTACCTTATCTTGAAGAAGGTGGAATGTGGCAAATGTCTGATGGTTTTATTAAATATGATGGAACCGTAGTTTATACTGGCTCAGATGGAAAAACTTATACTGCTAAACTTTCTCCAGAATACTTTACATATGTTGATGGTAAAATGTATTTAACAGAAGATGTATTTAATGCTTTATCTAATAACAATGCTTCAATTGTAGATACAATTAACAAAGGTGAAATTGTCTTAGATGATGTAAAAGAAACAGAACAAGATACTAATACAAATAATTCTCAAGTTAATGATAATAATAACAACAATAGTAGTAATACTAATGTTAATGAAACTGTTATTGTTAAACCTGCACCTGAAACTCCAGGAGTAGGAGAAAATGTTTATCCATCAACTTCTATAACTTCTAGTGAAGAAAATAAAGACAATACTCCTGAAGAAAGTAATGAAAACTTTAATTCAAAATTACCTGATGTAAATGAAGAATTAAATCAAGGAAATATAACTGAAGAAGAAGCAACTAGTGCTAAAAATTCTGTATTAGATTATCTAGAGCAAGGTAACACTAATTCAGTTGAGCCTGCATCAACTACAGAAAATAATAATTTAAATGATATTCAAAGTGCTTTAGATAAAGCTAAACAAGATAGAGCTAAAGCTTTAGAACAACAAGAAGTACAAAAAGCTGCAGATAATAGTAGTAGAATGATTAGATAGGAGAAAATAGAATGAAAAGTGAAAAGAAAATAATGGTACTAGCTAACGGAGAAAAGTTTGTCAATTTTAAAGAAATAGTTGAAGATGGTACTAAATATATATTTGCTGTTGGAATAAATGAAGAAGAAACAGATATTAATGATGTATATTGTGTATTTAAAGAAATTATTAAAGATGGGAAAAAATATATGGAAGAAGTAGATGATCCTGAAATTTTCTCTAAGTTTAAAATTGATGAAACTGACTTTGAATAAAATTTAGCTTCTTTTACCAATATAAGGTGAAAGGAGCTTTTTTAATGTCAAAATATAAAGTTGAAATAACTGGAATAAATACAAGTGAGTTAAAAGTATTAAGTAAAGAAGAAATGACAGAGTTATTTATAAAATATCAAAGTGGAGATGAAAGTGCAAAATCAAAAATAATAGAAGGAAATTTAAAACTTGTTTTAAGTTTAGTACAACGTGCATATAATTCAAAGTTTGAGATGAATGATTTATTTCAAATAGGTTGCCTTGGTTTAGTAAAAGCAGTAGAAAACTTTTCTCTTTCTCATAATGTTATGTTTTCAACTTATGCTGTTCCGATGATTTTAGGAGAAATTAGAAGATATATAAGAGATAATAATAGTCTTAGAATTAGTAGAAGTATTAATGAGAACGCATATAAAATATTAAAATTTAAAGATGAATATGAAAAAAAATATAATAAAGAAGCCACTACTAGTGAAATTAGTGAAGCCCTAGGTTTTAGTGAATATGATATATCACTAGCACTGGATAGTCTAAAAGAACCAATGAGTATGTTTGAACCAATATATAGTTCTAATGGAGACTCTATATATTTGGAAGACCAAGTTGCTGATACTGAGGCAAATAAAAATATAAGTGAATTAATCGCACTTAAAAATGCATTATTAAAGCTTAATAAGAGAGAGGCAAGTATTCTTTATTCAAGGTATATTTATGGCCTTACACAAGCTGAAGTAGCTAGTACTTTAAATATTTCTCAAGCTCAAGTTTCTAGGTTAGAGAAGTCTGCAATTAAAAACGTTCGTAAGCAAATAAATTAGTGTGTTTTTCATATATTTAATTAGGTGATAAAAATGAGACTTTCTGAACTTCAAAGAAAAGATATTATAAGTATAAGTGACGGAAGAAAAGTTGGAAAAATTATTGATGTTGATATAAACGCATCAACTGGAGAGATAGAGTATATTGTAATTGAAACCACAAGACTTTTTAGAAGTATTTTATCAAATGAAAGAGATATAAATATAAAATTTAATCAAATAAAAAAACTTGGAGAAGATGTTATACTAGTGGATACTCCTTGATTAAAAGTATTTTTTTTAGTAATATTGTTTTAGGTGATTTAAATGCAGAAATTATATATTGTATTAATATCTGTAGTTTGTGTTTTATTAGATCAGATTACAAAACTATTAATTTCATCTAATATTGAACTAAATAGTAGTGTTTCTGTTA
>USDC01000017.1 GCA_900553435.1 uncultured Mycoplasmatota bacterium | reverse complement strand
TGGCTTGGACTATGAAGTTTGTCACCGCGAATTTGACAAAAAAATTAATTATTACAAAAAAAAGGAAAGGAGAAAGATTATGTTTTATAGAGAAGAAAAACTATTTAATTATACTAAGATGAGTAATTATCATTTAAAAGATAGGAATTTATCTTTAAAAGCTAAAGGTTTATTTTCTATTATCTTAAGTTTGCCTGATAATTGGGAATTTAGTAATGAAGGATTATGTTCATTATGTATGGAAGGTAAAATGGCAGTAGATACTGCTATTAAAGAATTAAAAGATAATGGATATTTAAAACTTATTAGAAAACAAAATTCTTTAGGTAAATTTTATTATGATTATGAAGTTTACGAAAAGCCACATACCCAGTTAGGCAATATAGATTTACCATTTACGGATAAGTAGATGTAATAAATAACTTAAGTATTAATAACTAAAAATAATTGATAAAAATGATAAAACTAAAAAGTAAAAAAAATTAATAAAAAATGCTTGCAAAAATTATTTTTTTAAGTGATTAATAGTTAAACAAGAAAATAGTGTTATTTATATGTAATTTAGGTTTTAAGAAACTTTATATGTTTATTTGAATAGTTATTAATACTAAAAAATAATGTTTCTTAAACTGGCATTAAATATAGTTTAAATGGAGGAGATAAAAATGAATGTAATGGTTAAAAAATTAATGGAAAGTTTAGATAATTTAGAAAAGAAAGATCAAACAAAATTTATATGTTATGTTTTAGATTCTTGGGATAACGATTTAATAAATAGTTTAAATACTTGTAATCCTGATTTGGAAGATACTAATATAGAAATATTTAATCCATTACTAATTGGATATTCTAATAATCTAATTAAAGATATTAAATATTATCTAAATTATAATTACAATTCATTTTATCGTTTTTATCAAAAAGGTATAGAAGATGTGTTATCTAATTTTGAAAAGTTATCTTATGAAGATAAAATTATCTTTTTAAAAGAATTATTCTTGTTTTTAGAACAAAATAATTTATTACCAGATAATATTGATGGTTATATTGTTGCTAGAAATATTATGAATTATCAAAGTAATTAAATTTGTTATTTGAAAACTTAATATCTTATTTTTTAAGCTACTTAGGTTTTCAGATATTTTGTAGAACTTAAGGGCTTAAGTTCTTTTTTTTATTTAATTAAATAAAATGAAGAAGGAGGATAAGATATTGGAAAATATAATTAATAAATCTATTGAAATAGAAATTAAAATAAAATTAATTGAATATTTGAAACGAAATAAATTTATAAATGAAGAAATGCACTCTTTTGTTATGAATAAATTAATTAAAGTTTAAGTAGGGAGGGAAGATATATGGATCTATACACAGTAAGGAATAATATAATGAAAGGAATACCACTTCAAGAATTAAATTTAAGAGTTTGTTTTTATGCTCGTGTATCTACTGAAAAAGATGAACAAATAAATTCTTTAAAAAATCAAATAACTTTCTTTAATGATTATATAAATAAAATTCCTAAATGGGAATTTGCAGGTTCATATATCGATGAAGGTATTAGTGGTACTGGAGTTTTTAAACGAGAAGAATTCTTAAAAATGATTAGTGATGCTAAAAATGGTAAGTTTGATCTAATTTTAACAAAAGAAATATCAAGGTTTTCTAGAAGTACCTTAGATAGTATTAAATATACCCAAGAATTACTTGCTAGTGGAGTTGGAGTATATTTTTTAAATGATAATATTAATACTATATTACCAGATTCAGAACTAAGACTTACTATTATGGCAAGTGTTGCTCAAGATGAGGTGCGAAAATTATCGGAAAGAGTATCATTTGGAATGAAAAGAAGCATTGATAATGGTAATGTTTTAGGATGCTCTAATATTTATGGTTATGAAAAAGATAATGGGAAATTAATTATTAATGAAAAAGAAGCGGAAATGATTAAAATAATTTATGATAGATATGCGAATACAAATGATGGTTTATCTAAAATATCTAAATTTATATGAATTAAATTATAAAACGAAAACTGGTAAAAGATTAGATACAACAATAATTACTAGAATAATTGAAAATCCTAAATATAAAGGGTATTATTGTGGTCATAAAACAAAAGTATTAGATTATCGAACTAAAAAGAAAAAGAAATTAGATAAAGATGATTGGGTTATTTATAAAGATTATGATAAAGTACCTCCAATTGTATCAGAAGAATTATGGGAAAGAGCCAATATCAAATTAAGAAAAAGACAAAAAAGTTATTTAAATAAAATAGAAGATAAAACAATATTTCATAATCGTTATACTTATTCAGGAAAAATATATTGTGGTGTTCATAATGTTACTTATCATAGAAATAGTGCTGGTAAAAGAAAAAATAATCCTGTATGGGAATGTCAGGTATATCGGCGTGATAGTTTAAAAGGGTGTACTAACAATAGAGTATTTGAACATGAATTAGATGAATTATTTAAAAGTATTATTTCTAAACTTTATCTTGATAAAAAAATAATCTTTGATAGCCTCATTAAAGAATGTAAAAACTATTTATTATCTAAAAATAGTGATAATGAAATAAAGGTTTTAGAATCTAAATGTGAAGTTATAAAAAATAAAAAAGATAAGTTATTAGAACTTGTAATGGATGGATACTTAGAAAATATTGATTATAAAAAACAAGTAGATAGTTTAAATTTAGAGTTAAATGAATATTTAGATAAAATAGACAATTTAAAAAATAATAAGTTAGATGAATACTTAATCGAAAAAGAAATAAATAGTATAAGAGAAAACTTAGAACATTCAATCGAAGATGAATTATGCTTAAGTGATATATTTAATTCTTTAGTAGAAAAAATAATCGTTAATAAAGATGAAAATAATCCTAAAAAAATAAAATTAGATATTATTTTTAAAACTGGAACAACATTAAAAGCATCCAGTAATAATTTAGGTAAAAAGTATCATTTAGAGGAGTACCTCACAACAAGTAACAGCGGTGAGTGGAATAATAAATAATGGTAATATGTATAAACCAATGATAGTAAAAAGTATTAATGAGCCAGAAACAAACAATGTTATAAAAGAGTTTTCTCCAACTTTAAGAGCTAAGAATATTATAAGTAAAAAAACAAGTAAACTTACAAGATATGCATTAGAAAGTGTAGTAGCTAATGGTAGTGGGAGACACGCATATATTGAAAACTATAGAGTTGGAGGAAAAACTGGTACAGCACAAAAAGTTGATAATGGAAGATACTTAGATAATAATTATATTGTATCCTTTATGGGATTTTTACCAGCTGATGACCCAGAACTCGTAGTGTATATTGCAATTGACAACCCTAAAGGTGTTGTTCAGTATGGTGGTACAATCGCAGGTCCAGTTGCTAAAAAAGTAATGCAAGAAGCAATTAATTTATATGATATTAAAGAAGATAAAGAAGGACTTCCAAGAAAATATGAGTTTTATGATGAAAAATATCTTACAGTACCAGATGTAATTGGAATGAGTAAAAAAGAAGCAATAAAAGAACTTGAAGGTTTTGTTGTAGAATACTCTGGATATGGGAAAAAAGTCATAGATATGTCTATAGAACCAGGAACAAGAGTAAAGGAAAATTCCACTATAAAGTTAATGTTAAATTAGTAAAAACGTAAAATAAATGTATAATTTACGCAATAAACCTTAAAAATTTTTATTTTTTCAAAAAAAATAGTATAATTGTTCTAAGAGGAGTGGAATAAATGTTAATATTAGCAAAATCTATATTAGGGTTAATGATAGGGTTCTTTTTAGCGGTAATAATAGGTTTGTTTTTAATACCGATGTTAAAAAGACTTAATTTTGGACAAAGTATAAGTAGATTTGTAAAGTCTCATGCAAGTAAAGATGGCACTCCTACAATTGGGGGACTAATATTTATAATACCTACCATTATTACCATGGTTATATTATATTTAAGAGGAAGTATTGAAATAAGTGCTAGTTTAATGATTGTATTTTTTGTGTTTGTTTCATATGCTTTATTAGGATTTTTAGATGACATGATAAAGATTAAACGGCATCAAAACATTGGACTTTCAACACTTCAAAAACTTATTATTCAAGTAGTAATTGCTCTTGTATTTTTCTATGTTTATATGTCTAATGGGGGTGACCCGATTGTATCTATCTCATCCCTTAACTTACAAATACATATGGGATGGTTCTATGGAATATTTATTTTATTCTTACTTGTAGGTACAGCAAATGCAGTAAATATTACAGATGGTCTTGATGGTTTAGCTGGTGGACTTTCAGCGATTGCATTTATGAGTTTTGGAATAATTACTTGGGGTACAACATGGGTTGCTGGTTACCAAGAAATAGCAATCTTCTGTTTTGTTCTTGTTGGTGCGGTTTTAGGTTTTCTAGTGTACAATACTCATCCTGCCAGAGTATTTATGGGAGATACGGGCTCAATGTGTTTAGGTGCTACTTTAGCCGCAGTTGCAATTATAACTCAACACGAAATATCACTTGCCGTTATTGGAGGAGTTTTTGTAATAGAAACTTTATCTAGTTTTATACAAATTATATCAATTCGTAAATTTCACAAAAAAGTATTTTTAATAGCTCCGCTTCATCATCATATGGAAAGACTTGGTTGGAAAGAAACAGATATAGTAAAGCTTTTTTGGATCGTAGGATTTATGTTAGGTATGGGAGCAATATATTATGGAGTTTGGTTATAGTTAGTAGTAAAAAGGGGGAAGCTAACTGATGCAAAGACTAAACAAAAGTCTTTTTATAACTTGTATAATCTTAGGAGTATTTGGTTGTATAATGATTTATTCTTCAAGTTATATTTGGGCAGAATTTAAATACGGTAATAGTTTAAAATATGTTATTAATCAAAGTGTATTTTTACTCTTAGGAATAATATGTATGTACACTTTTTCAAAAATAAATTATAAGTTTTATGAGAAAAAAGCAAACATTATTTTACTTGTTTGCTTTTTATTATTAGTGCTTGTCCTACTTCCTGGGATAGGAGTTGTTAGAAACGGAAGTAAAAGTTGGTTTGGAATTGGTGGGTTTGGAATACAGCCTAGTGAAATAAGTAAAATTGGTTTAACTATTTTTATTGCAAAATTTTTAAGTAGAAATAATAAAGATAAAAGAGAAACAAAAAAATTTGTAATACCAGTTCTTTTAATAATACTTATATTTTTTGCACTTATAATGCTTGAACCAGATTTTGGAACAGGTATGGTTATAGTTGTTTCACTAACATGTTTAATCTTTATTACAGGTACAAAAGTAGGTATATTTTTAAAACTTGGTTTAGCTGGCCTTTTAGGTGTTGTTGGTTTAATTATTGCTGCACCTTACAGACTTGAAAGAATAATTTCTTTTTTAAATCCTTGGAGTGACCCTCTTGGTAGTGGATTTCAAATAATACAGTCACTTTACGCAATCGGACCAGGTGGCCTTTTAGGTTTTGGATTTTTAAATTCTAGACAGAAACACTTTTATTTGCCAGAACCTCAAACTGATTTTATTTTTTCAATAATAAGTGAAGAATTTGGCTTTTTGGGTATATTAATAATTAGTTTTTTGTTTCTTTTTTATAGTGCGATTAAAATAAGTTTAAATACAAATGATTTATTTGGAAAATATTTATCATTTGGACTTAGTTTTATGCTTATTTTTCAAACTATTTTAAATCTTTCAGTAGTAATTGGTTTAGTTCCAGTAACTGGTGTTACATTACCATTTATAAGTTATGGGGGCACAAGTTTAGTCATGAGTTTTATTAGTATTGGAATTATTTTAAGTGTAAATAAAAATAATCAAACTAAACCAAAATAAAGTGATTTAAAATTTACACAATTTTTTCACATACCATTTATGTTATACATGTTATAATATAAAGAGAGGACAAAAATATGAAAAAGAAAATAATTGATATTGTAGGAGTTTTGGTTTTAATCACAGTTATTGTTTTAGGACTAATATTTTTATATGAAAGTAAAAAGAGTGAATTATTTAAAAATAGAGCATGGCTAGAAAAACACATTAGTTTAAAAACAAGTAAAATAAGTAATGAAGTATTAATAATGGATGCACCAAAAGATATTAGTGCTTATAATATGCTTTATCAAAGTATTAGTAATGAGGTAATAAATGCTACTTTAAAAATGAATGAGTATAATATAGAAAATCCTTTAATAATTTATAACCAATATAAAACAAACAAAAATTCAGTTAATATTTATTTTAATACAGAAGAAGAAGTAGAAATAAAATACACCATAAAAGTAGATGGATATAGCAACTTTACTAGAACTTTAAAAAATTATGAAAACAATAAAACACATTCGTACCAATTAATTGGTTTTGTTATGGGTGAAGAAAACACGTTAATATTAGAAGCAACAGATAAAAATAATAATGTTAAAACTTACACTTTTAAATTAGATTTTACTAAATATGAAAGTGGAGTACAAAAAAAGTTAAAAGTAAATACAAAAAGTGATGAAAAACAAAGTGATGGATTATTTACAATACTTGGAAATGATAATAGTAATGGAGATACAACTTATATCTATGATAATGATGGAATATTACGTGGAGAAATTCCTATCATAGGTTATAGAACTGCAAGAATTCTTTTTGATGAGGAAGATATTTATATGGCAGCCTCAGAAAGAAGAATAGTAAAAATAAATAATCTTGGACAAGTAGAGGAAAAATATAATTTAGGTAGATATAAATATCATCATGATTATGTTTTTGATAAAGATAAAAATCTTCTTATTCTAGCAAGTGATACGAAAAAAGATACTTGTGAAGATATTATAATTAGACTTAATACTAAAACAGGTAAAGTAGATAAAGTTCTTGATTTAGAAGATTTATTTCCAGAACTAAGAGAAAATGCTTATTATGAAGAAGATGAAGTAAATGAAAATGTTGAATCTAGTGGAGTAGATTGGATGCATATAAATACAATACAATATATAGAAGAAGAGGATAGTATTATTTTAAGTTCTAGAGAAACTTCTTCAATAATAAAAATTAAAAATCCATTTGATAATCCTAAAATAGAATATATTATAGGTGAGGAAAGTTTTTGGAAAGATTATGATGAAAAACAATATTTATTAGAAAAAATTGGAGACTTTACAATCCAAGGTGGACAACATACAGTAACTTATGAAGAGACAGAAGAAGATGGAGTTTATTACTTATATATGTTTAATAATAATATGGGGGTAAGTACTACTGTGCCTGATTACGATTGGGAAAAAGAAGCTGGTTTAAAATTTACTTCTCCAAAGAATGGAAAATATTCTTTATACTATAAATATAAAGTAAATGAGAAAAATAAAACATTTGAACTAATAAATAGTTTTAAAGTTCCATTTTCTGGTTATGTTAGTAGTGCTCAAGAAAAGAATGGAAACATAATAATTGATTCAGGTGGAAAAGGAATTTTTAGTGAATATAATAATAAAGGAGAAATAATTAAACAATATAAAATGAATTTTGAAAAATTTATTTATAGAGTATTTAAATATGATTACACCAATCTTTTTCAAACAGAAGAATAATAACGTTCTTCTGTTTTTTGTGATATAATTAAATAAATAGTAGGTGAAGAGATGGTAGTAAAGAAAAAGAAAGATAAAAAAAAGATTGTTATTGGGTTAATTGTAGTAGCATTAACATTTATAACTGTGGAATTTAAGGGTGAAATAACAAATTTTATAGATGAAGTAATCCCAGTTAGTAGTGCAAGAAGCTATAACTTAGAGAATATCCCAGAATATAGTGGAGAGCCTTACGTGATAATTAATGAAAACATTCCAGACTTTACAGAGAATGATTTAAGCAAAACTTCTTTTGAAAAATATAGTAACTTAGATTATTTAGGTAGATGCGGAGTAGCTTTTGCTAATATTGGAGAAGATTTAATGCCAAAAGAAGAAAGAGGAAGTATTGGAATGATTAAACCAAGTGGTTGGCATACAGTTAAGTACGATTTTGTAGATGGAAAATATTTATATAATAGATGCCATTTAATTGGTTTTCAACTAACTGGAGAAAATGCAAATGAAAAAAACTTAATAACTTGTACAAGAAGTATGAATACTGGAGCAATGCTTGATTTTGAAAATGAAGTAGCGGGTTACATAAAAAGTACAGGTAATCATGTTTTATATAGAGTTACTCCAATGTTTAAAAGTGATGATTTAATTGCTACTGGTGTTCAAATGGAGGCAATGTCTGTTGAAGATAATGGACGTGGAATAAAATTTAATGTATTTGTCTATAATGTAGAAGATGGAGTAAAAATAAATTATAAAACTGGAGAAAGTAGTGAAATATAAAGTAAACTAAATTGTTTATTCTTTATATTGTAAATACTTTTTGATATAATCACATTAAGAGGAGGGTTTTTATGAGAGCTATTATAACCGCAGGAGGAACTGGTGGACATATATATCCAGCAATAGCTATTATTGAAAAACTAAAGGAAAATAAAGATTCATTTTTATATATAGGTACAACTGACAGAATGGAAAGTAATATAATTCCATCAATGGGCTATGAATATGTTGGTTTAGAAATAAATGGTTTTAGGAGAAGTATTAAAGCTAATTTTAAAAATATAGCTTTGGTTTATAATTCTTATAAAAAAGCCCTTAAAACAATAAAAGAATATAAGCCAGATGTAGTTATTGGTTTTGGTGGATATGTAACTTTTCCAGTTATAATGGCCGCACGTAAATTAAAAATTCCTACAATGATACACGAACAAAATTATATTCCTGGTAAAACTAATAAGTTTTTAGGAAAGTTTTGTGATAAAGTTTTTGTAAGTTTTAAAGACAGTGAAAAATATTTTAATAAAAACAATGTAATTTATAGTTTTAATCCTGCGGGTGAAAGAGCAGTAAAAATAAAAAGAAATGATAAAACAAAATTAGGTTTTAAAAAAAATAAAAAATTAATAATTATAGTTATGGGAAGTCTTGGAAGTAGTGCAATGAATGATAAACTTTATGAATTTTTAAAGACATTTAAATCAAATGATAAAGAAATACTTTTTATTGCTGGTAAAGATTTTTATAAAAAAATAGATAAAAGAAAAAAGGTGAGCGACCAAGTTAAAATAATTGAATATTATAATAACTTACCTGGACTTATGAAAGATGCAGATCTTATCATATCAAGAGCTGGAGCATCAACTATTAGTGAAATTGAAGCACTAAAAGTACCATCAATTTTAATACCTAGTCCATATGTAGCTAATAATCACCAATATTTTAATGCAATGGATTTAAAGAAAAGAAATATTGCTTATGTATTAGAAGAAAA
>USDC01000016.1 GCA_900553435.1 uncultured Mycoplasmatota bacterium | reverse complement strand
TTCGTAACATTAAAGATAAATTTAAAATGGATCCAGTTGACGTTTTAGACTCTTTCAGCTTTTTAGAGAACAAACTTATTTTAGCCCATGGAGTTTTTGTTGATAAGCTTGAAAAATTAGAAAGACCAAATATTAGTATTGCTCATAATATTGTTAGTAATTTGAATTTAGGTTGTGGAATATTTCCTATGAAAAATTATTTAAATAGAAACATTAATATTTCTCTTGGAACTGATGGTGTTGGAAGTGCTCTTTCTATGGATATGTTTAATACGATGAGTTTTACTTCACTCGTATCTAAAGGATATTATAAAAATCCATTACTAATAGATAGTTATGAAATACTTAAGATGGCTACTATAAACGGAGCAAAAGCGTTAGGATTAGAAGATAAAATAGGAAGTATTGAAGAAAATAAAAAAGCAGATATAATTATATTAGATGTTAATAATGTCACTGACATGCCTGTTAACAATCTTATTAACCATTTAGTACATAATATAAAACCAAGTAATGTAATTAGTAGTATTATTAATGGTGAGGTTGTTATGGAAAATAAAAAGTTATTAACAATCGATGAAGAAAATTTAAAATTAATGATTAAAAAAATTATAAAAAAGCTTAATATTGAAGGTGGTAAAGATGAATAAATTTATAGATAATATTAAAAATATAGGTATATTAATTGGTGTATTAATATTATTTTTAATTGGCCCTACTGTATTTAGAGAGTTAATAAATTTAACTGGGCTAAAAAATGAAGTGTTAGTAAGTTTATTATCAAGTGTTATTGTTGCATTATTAATTGGTTTAATATTTTATAAGAATTTAGTAAATGATTTTAAAGATTTTAAAAAGAATTATAAAGATTATATGAGATTTGCTTTTAAATGTTGGGCTATTGGTTTAATTGTAATGATGTTTAGTAATTATGTAATTAATTTTATTATTTTTAAAGGACAAAGTATTGCTGGTAATGAAGAAGCTGTAAGAAATACTTTACTATTAAGCCCAGTTTTAGGAATGATTTCTGCGGGGTTAGTTGCTCCATTTAGTGAAGAGCTAACATTTAGAATGAATTTTAGAAAAGTATTTACTAAAATGCTACCTTTTGCTTTTGCCTCAACTTTTGTTTTTGCTGGACTTCATGTTTTAACAGATTTTAGTAGTGCACTTGATTTATTATATTTTATACCTTATGGTTCTTTAGGTTTTGCTTTTGCGATTTGTTATTATAAGACTAATAATATATTCCCGTCTATGTTTATGCATATGTTACATAATGTTTTAACTTTTGGACTTGTAATAATTACATATTTAGGAGTATAAAATGGGTAATGATTTTAAAGACGTAGAAAAAAATGATAAACATATTTTATTAAATATATTTATTATATTATTTTTAATATTAATTGTTTGTTTTTTATATGCTAGATATATCTCCACTACTGGACTTATTGTAAAAGAATATAAAGTAAGTAGTAATAAAATACCAGAGAATTTTAATGGTGTTAAAATAGTTCATATTTCAGATATTCATTATGGTAGTACTACATTTATGAAAGATATAAAGAGATTAGTAAAAAAGGTAAATGAAATAGAACCGGATTTAATTGTTTTTACTGGAGACTTAATAGATGAAGCATATAAAATTAATGATAAAGTTAAAACGGAATTAACTACTGAGCTTAGCAAATTAGATAATAATTTAGGTAAATATGCAGTTTATGGTGAAGAAGACGTTACTAATGAGTCTTTTAATATTATTATGAAAGATAGTGGTTTTACAATATTAAATAATAGTTATGATTTGATATACAATAAAGGACTTACTCCAATATATTTAGGTGGGACTGCTTCTAGTTTATCTGATGTAGTTGATTTAGATAAAACTTTTGCATACTATAAAAAAGATAAAAAAGGTGTCTATGATCCACCTTACAAAATCATATTAACACATGAGGGAGATAACGCAAGTGACATAATAAGTTATGATAAAGATACTGATTTAATCCTTGCTGGACACTCTCACAATGGACAAATTGTTATTCCATTTTATGGGGGTGTATATATACCTGAGGGTTCTCAAAAATATAATGCTCCACACTATGAGATAAGTGGAACAAATATATATATATCAAGTGGTATAGGAACAAGTATTTTTAACTATAGGTTTTTAAACAAACCATCAATTAATTTATATAGGCTAAGTACAAGATAACTACACTAATATACTCCTTTTTCATATTATATTGTGAGAAAGGAGTATTTACTTATGAGACCTTATGTTAATTATGGAAATAATGATAGATTTTTCGCTGGCCCATTTTTGCTTGGCGCATTAACTGGAGGGGTTGCAGTTGCTGCGTTTAATCCTTATAGACCTAGACCGTATTATCCAGCACCACCAATGTATGGGCCTAGACCGCCTTATCCACCATATCCATATTTTTAAAAAATTGTCCAAACGGACAATTTATTTTTTTAGTTTTAATTTCTTAAGTATTTTATTAATATATGCCTCACCAAATACAGTAGTAAGTGCTCCATTTTTATACATTAATACTAAATATATTCCTCCACCTACAACTGTATAAAGTAAAGTTATGCCAATATTTATTAGATAGTTTGTAGTGTGAATTGGTAAAAATAAGTTAAATATAAATAATACTATTGTCATAAGTAATGTTGGAATTATCATTTTTCTAATGACTTCAAATGTTTTTGAATAATTTAAATTCATAGTTTTCTTTAAATAAATACATGGAATCATAAATGATACTGTATAACCTATGGTTGATGCAGCAAGCGCACCATAAAATGGATATATTCCAACATGACCAAATAATAAAATTAATGGTAAGTCAAGTGCTGCGTTTAACGCAAAACCAGTAAATGTTGAAATGTAAACCCATTTAAATTTATTTAATCCTTGAAGTGTCGTAGTTGTTATAAAATATAAGTTTGCAAGTGCTGCGACAAATATAGAAAACATAAGAATTACTGGACCATATTCACTTTCTCCAAAAAATAATGTATAAACAGGGTTAGCTAGTAAACAAAGTCCTATTGCCATTGGAAATGATACAGCTATCATTATTTGAAGCGCTCTATTAAACTGAGTATTTACTCTTTTATAATCTTTTTTTACATAACTACTAGTAATATGAGGTATTAAACTTACACACATTCCTGTTGCGATTGCATTTACTATCATTCCAATTTTAGTTGACCATGTTGTTACAATACTTGTAATGGTTTCAACCTCAGGTCCTGGAAATCCTAAAATATTAAGTCCCCTATTTATAAATACCATATCAATTAATGTATATATATTTGTTGCTATATTAACAAGTATTAAAGGAATAGAATAAGCTAGTATTTTTTTTACTATTTCTTTTGTTTTAACATTATCTTTTTTTGTTTCTTTTGGTAAAAGTATTTTATCTTTATTTTTTCTTATTATAACTTTTAAATAAATATAAGCTACCACACCAGAAACAAAAGCCGCGAATACTGATACTCCTACCGCAGTAGTTACAGTTCCTTTTAAAATATTAAGTACAGTATAACTACCTGCGAGTATAATAAATATTCTAACTATTTGTTCTATTACTTGAGAAATTGATGGTGCACTTATAAATTTATGACCTTGTAAATATCCTCTTGTAACTGATAAAAATGGTACAATTATTAAACAAAATGAAACAGCTCTTATAACGTATGCAACATCACTTATAGAATTTCCTCCGCTTACATCTCCTAAAATTAATAAAGCAAACTCTTCTGCGAAAGCAAATAAAATAACAAATGCTATTATAGAAATAGTGAGTATAATATTTCTTGCGACCTTATATGAACGTTCTTTTGCTTCTTTCATCTCAAGAGTATCATATTCACTTATAATTTTACTCATTGCAATTGGAAGACCTGCGGTTGATATACCTAAAAATACAAGGTAAATGTTATATGCATATGCATAAAGTGCTCCACCTTGTTCTCCTATCATTGCATAAAAAGGTATAACGTAAATCATTCCTAAGAATTTTGAGAAAAATATCGCAAATGTTGCAATAAAAGTTCCCTCAACAAAACTATTTTTCTTCACTTTAAATCATCCTAATCTTTTGTATTATATATAATCATTGCTGAAAAACAATAAACTTGTTCTTCTGAAAAAATTCCAATTGATACTTGAAACTTTATATCTATTATATCAAATTCTCCCTCATTTAAAAATGTATTTATAGAATTTTCTAAATCTTTTTCATGTGCTTCATCAAATATTTTTACTTTCATTAAAAAACACCTCCATAGTTATATTAACAAATGTAAGGCGTTTTTTTTGACGATTTTTGTTTATTTTATTTCTGCGCCACCTAAGAAACACATACCTTCAATATAAATTGTAACTTTACTTTCTTTTTTAGGTTTTAATTTGCTTTCGCTTGCTCCTAAGATATTTACTGTATTTAAAACTACATTTACATCATCTTTAACTTTTATATCTATTCCACCCATAATCGCAGTTACATTTATTGTGATATCTTTTTTTATTTTAGCTTCACGTAAATCTAGAGTTACTCCACCTAAAACTGCAGTTAGGTTTCCGCCAGTATATTCACTTGTGATTTTAACTTCACTCATTCCAAGTATGCCAGCTTGTGTTTTGTTGTTTTCATTTTTAGTTTTTTGTCCTTTATTTTTTCTTTTATTTCTCTCAGTTGTAACTAAGTTTACTCCTGTTGCGATTATTGCAAGTCCAATAGAAATTATAACTACACTACCTATATCCATAAATCCTCTGCATGAAGCAAAAAGAAGTATTCCTATAAGTAAAACAAGTGCACTTGAAAATTTATCTTTAGTTGTAAAAATTGCTATTAAACTTGGAACTATTATAAATAGTGTCCACCAACCATCAAAGAATATATTGAATTTAAATATACTTGATGCTATAAATAACAAACCTAAAAATATTAAAATAACTCCCCAGATAAAACTATTTTTGTTTTTCATTTTTTTCCTCCTATTTTACCACTATATTAACTATTTTATTTGGAACTACAATTTCTTTAATTATTTCTTTTCCTTCTATATGTTTTTTTACATTTTCTTCTGATTTGCAAAGTTTTAAAACAACATCTTTTTCCTCATCTTTTTTAACACTAACTGTGCTTCTAAGTTTACCATTTACTTGAACAGCCATAGTTACAGTGTCTTCTTTTATTTTTTCTTCATCATATGTTGGATATGAATTGTTATGAATACTAAATTTATTACCAATAGACTCCCAAAGTTCTTCTGTAATGTATGGAGCAAATGGTGCAAGTAATAAAAGTAATTGTTCAATATATTTTCTTGGGATTTTATTGTTTTCATACTTAACTAAAGCATTTGTATATTCCATTATTCTTGAAAGTGAAGTATTAAATTGAAATTTATCAATATCGGTTCTAACACTTTTGATTGTTTTATGTAGTGATTTTTCTAATTCTTCTATTTCAGTGTTTTCTTCACTTATAGCTTTTGTTAACCTTTCTACTTTTAAGTAAAATTTATTTATAGCTTTTATTCCATCATCTGTCCAAGGTCCACCATCAATGTAGTTAAAACCAAACATTAAGTAACCTCTTAAAATATCTGCTCCATATTCTTCTACATATTCATCAGGAGAAACAGTATTTCCTTTACTTTTACTCATTTTTTCACCATCAGGACCTAGTATTGTTCCTTGGTGAACAAGAGATATAAATGGTTCATCAAAATCTAAATATCCCATATCTCTAAGTGCTTTTGTAAAAAATCTTGCATAAAGTAAATGCATACATGCATGCTCTATTCCACCAACATATTTATCAACTGGTAGAATTTTATTTATAATTTTTTTATTAAACGGTTCTTTTTCATTTAAATTATCAGGATATCTTAAGAAATACCATGAAGAACATACAAATGTATCTAATGTATCTGCTTCTCTTAATGCTGGTTTGCCACATTTTGGACAAGTAGTATGCATAAAGCTTTCACATTTTTTAAGCGGACTTTCACCATCAGGGGTAAATTCTACATCCATTGGTAATTCTACTGGTAAATCTTTTTCTGGTACTGGCACTATTCCGCAATCATCACAATAGATAATTGGAATTGGACTTCCCCAGTATCTTTGTCTTGAAATTAACCAATCACGAAGTTTGTATGTAGTTGTTTTTTTACCAACTTTTTCTTTTTCAAGAAATTCATATGTTTTTTCTAAAGCTTCTTCTTTATTAAGTCCATTTAAAAAGCCTGAGTTTATATGAATTCCATCTTTTTCCATAGCTCCTGGTTTCATTGCGTATTCAAAAGTTTTACCGTGTAAACTATCTTTTACTTCTTCAATAATAGTTTGGTTATCAACCCACTCTATATCAAATTTTTCGTCTTGTTCTAATTCTTGAGTTTGCTGTTTTTGACTTTTAAGTTTAAATAAGAAACCAGTTGACTCAATATTAAAATACTTATTTTTGTTATATGCGTAGTAGTGATGATTTATTTTAGGAAGCTCATGAACTAACTCAATATCAATATATCCAGTTTCTTCTTTAATTTCACGGATAGCGCAATCAATAGGTGTTTCACCAGTTTTTATAGTACCTCCAACAAATAGTCTGCCACCTAATTCGTGCCAATTAACAGTCAAATACTTATCTGCACTTTCATCATATAATATAGCTACAATAGAATTTTTTTTGAATTCTTCTTTATTTGATACTCCGGTTTCTTCTTCTAATACTTGTATTATCTCAAGATTAAATTTCTTAGCAAATTCATAATCTCTTTCATCATGAGCAGGTACCGCCATAATAGCACCTGTTCCATAACTAGCAAGTACATAATCACTTATATAAATTGGTATTTTTTTATTATTTACTGGATTTATTGCATATGCTCCAGTAAACACACCTGTTTTTTCTTTAACAGTATTCATTCTGTCTATTTCACTTATTTTAGCTGCTTCTTTTTTGTAGTTTTCTACCTCTTCTTTTTGCTCTTTAGTAGTTATTTTATCTACTAAATCTAATTCTGGAGCAAGTACGCAGTAAGTAGCTCCAAATAAAGTATCTGCACGTGTTGTAAAAACAGTGAATTTTTCGTTTGTACCATCTACTTTAAAATCAACGTATGCACCGTTTGATTTTCCAATCCAATTTCTTTGTAAAGATTTTGTTTTTTCTGGCCAATCAAGTTTGTCTAAATCATTTAATAACTCTTCTGCATAATCTGTAATTTTAAAGAACCATTGACTCATTTTCTTTCTTATTACTGTTGTTCCACATCTTTCACATTCTCCAGCTACTACTTGTTCATTAGCAAGTACTGTATTACATGATGGGCAATAGTTTACTGGAGCTTCTTTTTTATATGCAAGATTATGTTCATACATTTTTAAAAACATCCATTGTGTCCATTTATAGTAATCTTTATTACAAGTAATAACTTCATGATTCCAATCCCATGAACCACCTATTTTCTTTAATTGTTCTTCCATTGTTTTAATATTTTTATCAGTTGATATTTTAGGATGAATTCCAGTTTTAATCGCATAATTTTCTGCAGGTAAACCAAATGCATCAAATCCCATTGGATGAAACAAATTATATCCACACATTTTTTTATATCTAGCCCAAGAGTCAGCTACACTAAAGTTATACCAATGTCCTAAATGAAGTTTTGCTCCACTTGGATAACTAAACATTTCTAAGCAATATAATTTTTCTTTATCACTATTTATATCAAATTTATATAATTCTTTTTCTTCCCAAATTTTTCTCCATTTATTTTCTATTTTTTTCATTTCCATTTTCTTTACCTCCTATTTTTTGGTAATGTCTTCCTATTATTTCATATGTTGGTAATATTAAAATTACTAAAAGTGCAAAACCAATTAATATTTGCCAAACCACACCATGAATAACACTTATTACCGTAGTTGAAAAAGCTACTATTAAACTATTGGCAATTGTTGTTGCCCATTTTAAGTCATTATATTTTATTTTTCTCATATCTAGTTTATACTTATAAACTAAATAATTTATTTCAGTTATTTTTTTTCCTTCTTTATAAGTTTTTCTTCCTCTGTTAATTATTAAAATATGCAGTAACAACACTACTATAAAAGCGAATATAAAAAATATTACTGTTTCTAAAATACTCATAGTTCCCCTCTTTCTAAAAAACAAAAAAACTCACAATTTAAGGACGAGATTTCCCGCGGTACCACCTTAATTCATGAATTTCATGCAGCTTGAAAAGTTAACGCCTTTTTACGATGTCATTAAATAAGCAAGTTCATAATTGTGTACTGTTTATTTCTCACCACCAATAAACTCTCTTTAAATACACTAGTTATTACTACTCTTATTTTACACAACTTAAAATAATTATATATTATTTTTCTCTTTTGTTCAATCTTTTTTTAGTTATGTTATAGGGATAAAGACTAGATTCTTCACCTTTTTTAATTGAAAGTAAAAACCTTTCATACATAGAATTAAAAAGTTCAATTTCTTTTTCACTAAAAAGCATATGAGAGTTAATTTTTGATTTCATACACCTTAGACTTTCTAATACTTTATTTTTTTCTTGTTCTTTTAACTCTTCTATTTCTTCATACAGTTTGAAACAAAAGTCTTTTACTTCCGTTTTTATTTTTCTATCTTTTGAACTTAAATTAGCTTTTATGGTTCCCTCAAAATCATCAATTTTAACTATTTTATATTTGTTTAAAATAACATTATTTTTTACAAATGGTATTTCTTCCATACTTTTATACCTAAGTTCTGTGGTTTTTAGACTATCTTTAAATATTACAGAAGACTCATCTTCTATTTTTGTACTTAAAACTTTCATTAAACCTGTTGGTAAATATACTACTTCCTCGGTTTCAGGGTTTGTTACTTCTGTACAAAAGGGTAATAAATTAAAAGAAACAATGTTTTTCTTTTTTCTATTTGGAATAATTTCTAAAAGTTCTTTTAATTGTTTGTCTTTTACAACATAAAGTTTTACTTCATAGCCAACCCCTAAACCTATTTCATCAAAGGCAAATATTACTCTTACTAAATTTCCTTCTCCTTGAAATAGATCTTTATTTAGCTTTTCAAAAATATAAAATGTATTAATTTCTTCTTCTTTCATTATTTCCATCTTTAATTCTCTTTTCTTGTTCTGTTAAGTTATTCTTTTTTTCTTTATTTACTAATTTTTCAAATGTTTTTTCGTTTAAAGGCAGCTTTTTTTCTACCATATAAAGTATTAAGTCTTTTGTTTCTTTTCTACTTAATTCATAATCACTATAATTTTTTAATATATCATCTACTTCTTCTTTTTTATCTTTAAATTCTTCATTTATAGAAGTTATACCTTCATTAATAAAAAATAAAATAAATTTCTCTTTAGTTTGAGGGGTAAATTTTTTGAATTTTTTCTTAAAATCTTTATATGAAAAATTTAAATCAACAAATAAATCTATAATATCTACTTTTCTTATATTTAAATTTTCATCAATTATCTCTTCTCCAACAAACATTTCTAAAAAATTAAAATAATCATTATTAAAATCCATTATTCTAAATACACTCATTAAATCCAAATCACCAGAAACATATAAAGCATAAAGAAAGCTTCTTTTTTCTAAGTCATTTGCTATAAAATAATATTCTGCGATTGCTTTTTTAAAATCTAACTCTTTTCCTATTTTTATATATATATCTACTGTATTTTTATATTTTAAAAACAAATAAAATATTTCCCTATTAGTATAAACTTCTTTTAATACATCATTT
>USDC01000015.1 GCA_900553435.1 uncultured Mycoplasmatota bacterium | reverse complement strand
TTAGTGATATTTTTATAGTAATTGGAACTATTATCTTAATTATAAGTTGTTTTAAATTGGAGGGTAGTAATGGAAAAAATAGTAGTAGAAAAAACTGATGTAAGACTTGATGTTTATTTAAGTGATAAGCTAGATTATTCAAGAAGTAATATTAGTAAAAGAATAAAAGAGGGAAAAATACTTGTAAATGAAAAAAAAGTAAAAAATGGATATATTTTAAAAGAAAATGATATTATAACTCTTGATTTAACAAGTGAAGAAAGTAATATTATTCCTGAGGACATAAAACTTGATATTTATTATGAAGATGAGGATATAATAGTTGTAAATAAGCCTAGTGGAATAGTAGTTCATCCAGCTGCAGGTAACAAGAGTGGTACACTTGTTAATGCACTAATAAACCATACTAAAAACTTAAGTGATGTAAATGGAGAAGTAAGACCGGGGATAGTTCATAGAATAGATAAAGATACTAGTGGTTTATTACTTGTTAGTAAAACTAATAAAGCACATAACGTTTTAGCAAGTGAATTTAAAAAACACAATATTAAAAGAAAATATATTGCGCTTGTAAGTGGAGTAATAAAACACGATAAAGGAAGAATAGAAGCACCTATTGGTAGAAGTAATACTGATAGAAAAAAGTTTATGGTAACTGATAAAAATGCAAAAGAAGCTATAACGAATTTTAAAGTATTAGAAAGATATAAAGATGCAACTCTTTTAGAACTTGTTTTAGAAACAGGTAGAACTCATCAAATAAGAGTTCACTTAAGTTATATTAATCATCCAATCATTAATGATAAAGTTTATAGTAAGAAAATAATTAATGATTATGGACAAATGTTACATGCATATTATTTAGGATTTAATCATCCAATAACTGGATGTTTCATGGAGTTTGAAGCTCCTCTTGAAAAAGAGTTTTTAGAAATACTTGAGATGTTTAAAAATTCATAAGATAAATTAAAGTACTAAGAATTAAAGCATATAAGTTATATACCAAATATGGTATTAAATAATAAGATGCTTCTTTTTTTATGTTTTTTGTTTCTAAAATCAAGAATATTGCACTAACAAATACAATTACTGTACTTAAAAATCCTAAAAACGGACTTCTAAGTGTAAAAAAGAAATATGGGAAAGTCATGTTTGCTAAGTAATTTGTAAGTAGTACATATAAATAATCATTGTTTTTAAGTATTTTAGTAGTTTTACTAACTTTATAAATACTAAGTGCGATTAAAATATAAATTATAACCCAAATAATACTAATATATTTACCACTAAGAGCAAAACTAGGAATACTAAGTGTAGAATAAAACTCATCATTATAACTAAAAACTAAACCTCCAATAAACCAAGGAAGTAAAAATATTAAAAACTTTACTATTTTTTTAATTATATCCATTTTATCACCCTTTACTAAATCTATGATATTTAGTAAAATAATATTAATGAAGGAGAAATTATGACAAATATAAAAATAGATAAAAAGGACGAAATGGTTATGAAAATTCTTCATTATTTTGTAACGGAAGAAGATTATAAGCCAATATTTTTTAAAGATGCGATTAATGAAATATGGCTTGAAAACTTAAATGCTCCATACAAAATAGTAAGAATTAATATAAATTATTTACATAATAATGTACAGTGTAAAACTGATTTAGCAAAAGCTGAATTTATTATGAAAAAGATAAAAAAGAAAACATTTTCATTTAAAATGAATATGTTAAATTTACTTATTGATGCCGGAGAAAGTGTAGATGCACTTAACTCAAGTAATATTAAAACTAAAATCATTAATAAAATAAGCGACTTAAAAAAAGATAAAGATATTAAGGAGGAGTATCCTAATATTGAAAAAATAAGTAATAAAAAAACAAATATGGATGATTTTATAAAATTAACTGAAGATATGAATAATAAAAACTTAGAAGAAGAAAAAAAGTTTTCTAAATACTTTATTAGGAAACCAGCAATAGTTACAAACACACTTATTTTAATAAATATAATATTATTTATTTTAATGTATGTATTAGGTAGAGGAAGTACTGATACTGCAACATTACTTGCATTTGGTGCGAATTATGCTCCTTTTGTAAAAGATGGTGAAATTTATAGACTTCTTAGTGCAGCATTTTTACATATTGGTATACTTCATTTATTATTTAATATGTATGCATTAAAAATAATTGGTGGAGAAGTTGAAAGATACTACGGGAAACTAAAATATTTAATTATATATTTAGGAAGTGCTATTCTCGGGAGTTTGTTCTCATGTCTTTTTACAACATCAGTAAGTGCAGGAGCAAGTGGTGCGATATTTGGACTATTTGGAGCTCTAATGTATTTTGGTTATTATCACAGATTAGTTTTAGGTGGTTTTTTACAAAGTCAAATAGTACCACTAGTAATACTAAACTTACTTTTAGGTTTTGTTATTCCTGGTATTGATATGTCTGCTCATATCGGAGGTTTAATTGGAGGCTTTGCACTATCAATGGCTGTAGGAATTAGTAATAAAACAGGTACTAAGCAAAAAGTAAATGGAATAGTTATAAGTTTAATTTTATTTATTTTTACAGCGTATTTATTATTTTTTATGAAATAAAAAAAAGAGTTTCTATTGAGACTCTTTTAAAATTTTCTATATAATCCAATTGCAATACCTAATATTTCAACTTTATCTAAAATAATAGGATCCATTGTATCATTTTCTGGTTGTAACCTAAAATGTCCGTTTTCTTTATAAAATCTTTTTAATGTTGTTTCATTTTCTTCAGTAAGAGCAACAACAATATCTCCATTCCTAGCAGTTTTTCTTCTTTTTACAATAACTATATCATTATCATATATACCGGCATTTATCATACTTTCTCCACTTACATTTAAAGTAAATATTACTTCATTTTTTGGAATCATAAACGCAGGTAAACTCATATATTCATTTGGTCTTTCAATAGCTTCAATTGGACTACCAGCAGTTATTTTACCAAGCAGAGGAACACTTATAATGTCTTTATCTTTTTCAATGTATTCATTATCTACTAATACTTCTAAAGTTCTTGATTTTTCTTTGGCTTGAGAAACATATCCTTTTTCCTCAAGTTTTTTAATATGTACAAATACTGTTGCTGGACTACTTAAACCAAGACCTTTACATATTTCTCTTACTGATGGAGCATATCCATGTTTTGCAATAAATTTTTTTATAAACGTTAAAGTATCACTTTGTTTTTCGGTTAATTTCTCTTTCATACTATCACCTAGTGTAATATTAACATATAAATGTAAAATAGTCAAACATTTGTTTTGGTACACTTTTTAAGTTATAAGCTAAGAACTAAAAGTTAATACATTTATTCTAAAATTTTTTCAATTTCATTAATTAGTTGTTCTTTTTTTGGAATGTAATAGGTATAGGTAGATGCAAAAATGTTATTTGATAATCCGCCTAATGCATATTTTATGGTTACTTCTTTTTTTCCTTTACAAAGAATAATTCCAATTGTTTCTGAATCAAACTCATCTCTTACTTCGTCATTAAAATAGTTTATATACATATTCATTTGACCAGCATACTCTGGTTTCATGTCATCCATTTTTAAATCAACTAAAACGTAAGCTCTAAGTATTTTGTTATAAAAGACTAAATCTATGTAATAATGAGTATTATTATCTAAAGTTATTCGTACTTGATTTCCAACATACATAAATCCTTTACCAAGTTCCATCAAAAAAGAAGATAAATGATTTATTAATTTTTTTTCTAAATCAGTTTCTAATAATGGCTTTTCTTCTTTAATTCCTAGAAATTCAAATACATACGGTTCTTTTAAAATATCTGTTACATCATTAATTAATTGGCCACATTTAGATAATTCATATACTTTTTTCTTATTTGTATTCCCTTTTGAAAGTAGTAATCTTTGATAAAGAGAAGAATCAATTTGTCTTTTTAATTCTCTTTTTGACCAATTAGAATTGATACTTTCTTTTTCATAAAAACTTCGTTCATTCTCATCATCTATATATATTAAATAACAATAATGAGACCAACTAAGTTTTCCTGATAGTGGTAAATGATTTTTATATTTATGATAAAACAATCTCATATTTTGAATGTTTGAACGACTAAAACCTGTTCCATATTTTTGAGATAATTTTTTTGATAAATTTGCTAAAATTTCTTTTCCGTACTTAGCACGAATATTTCCGTTTTGTTCGTTTTCAACTATAATTTTACCAATATTAAAATAAGTGATAACTAACGAATTGTTTATCTGATAAATCATTTCAATTTTATTTTTTTTAATAATGTCTTCGATTTTATCAAATAAAATATTAATTATTTCTTCGTTATTATTAGTATTTGTATTCAAGTGTCCCCCTTTTTTTAAAATATAAATTTGCCAGCCAATGGCTGTTATTTTTTATATGATATTTTGATATTAACACATAAATGTAAAATAGTCAAACATTTGTTCTAATTTGATATTGACACGAACAAACGTATGTGGTAAATTAAATACAGAAAGAAGGGATAGTTATGAAAAAAATGAATGTATTAAATAATTATAAAGGAGTAATAATTTTTTATATTATGATAGCCATACTGTCCTTTATAATTGTAATGAATAATAATAGAATTAATGAAATGAATTTAGAAAGTACAAATATTAATAATTTAGATGTAGTTTTACAAAATTATTAATTTAATAAAATAATGAAGTAAAATTTTTGTTTATTTATTTCATTATTTTTTTTATTTAAGTATATTTTTTACTTTTTGTGCAAAGAATAAGGGGATAAGCTAGAATAATATGCTTGAAACTCTTTTTTTATGTGTGTTATAATTTAAACTGGGGAGGTACTTTTATGGCTAAGTATGATGAGTCATCAATTAAAGTATTAGAAGGATTAGAAGCTGTTAGAAAAAGACCAGGAATGTATATTGGTTCAACAGACAGACGTGGTTTACTTCATTTAATTTGGGAAATAGTAGATAATGCTGTAGATGAAGTAATAAATGGATATGGGAATAAAATAGATATTATTTTACATAAAGACGGAAGTGTAAGTGTAAGTGATGAGGGAAGAGGTGTTCCAACTGGAAAGCATGCTAGTGGGAAAAGTACTCCTGAGGTTATTTATACTATGCTTCACGCAGGAGGAAAGTTTAGTGAAGGTGGCTACAAAGTAAGTGGTGGACTCCATGGAGTTGGAGCAAGTGTTGTTAATGCACTTAGTAAATGGATGGTAGTTACTATATATAGGGATGGAAAAATCCATGAAATATCATTTAAAGATGGTGGAGTTGTCGATAAACCATTAAAACAAATTGGAACAACTAGAAAAACCGGTACAACTGTTAGATTTCTACCAGATGATAGTATTTTTTCAACTACAAATATAAGTTTTACCTCTGTTTGTGAAAGACTTCAAGAAACAGCATTTTTAATTAGTAATTTAACTGTAAATATAACTGATGAAGAAGATAATAGACATGTATCATATCACTATGAAAACGGAATTAATTCATTTGTAGAATATATAAATGAGGGTAAAAAAACTATTAGTAATATAATAGATGTGCATGGTGAAAAAAGTGGTATTATTGTAGATGTTGCTCTACAATATAACGAAACATATTCAGAAAATATTTTATCTTTTGTAAATAACGTAAAAACCATAGATGGTGGTACTCACGAGGTAGGTTTTAAAACAGCATTAACTAAAGTATTTAACGATTATGCAAAAGCTAATAATTTAATAAAAGCTAAAGATGGTTCTTTAGACGGAAGTGATGTAAGAGAAGGATTAAGTGTAGTAATTAGTTTAAAGGTACCTGAGGCTTTACTTCAATTTGAAGGACAAACCAAAGGAAAACTTGGTACACCTGAGGCACGTAGCGTTGTTGAAAGTATAGTATACGAAAAACTTCAATTTTACTTAGAAGAAAATAAAGAAGCAGCATCTTCTATAATAGATAAAGCAATCAAGAGTAAAATTGCACGTGAGGCTGCTAGAAAAGCCAGAGCACAAGCTAGAAGTGGAAAAGGAAGAAAAGAAAAAGAAAAAATATTAAGCGGCAAACTTACTCCGCCTCAAAGTAAAGAAAAAGAAAAAAACGAACTATTTTTAGTTGAAGGAAATAGTGCTGGAGGTACTGCAAGAACAGGAAGAAATAAAAAACATCAAGCAATACTTTCACTGCGTGGTAAAGTATTAAACTGTGAAAAGGTTGGAACTAGTGAAATATTTAAAAATGAAGAATTAAATCTAATTACTAGTGCGATTGGCGCAGGTATAGGTGCTGAATTTGAAGTAAGCGAATCAAACTATGGTAAGGTAATAATTATGACAGATGCAGATGTTGATGGAGCACATATTCAAATTTTACTTTTAACATTTTTCTATAGATATATGAGACCGTTAATTGAAGATGGTAGATTATTTATAGCAAATCCACCGCTTTATGCAATTATTAGTGGAAAACATAAAGAATATATATTAAATGATGAAGAACTTGTTAAAGCAAAACAAAAATATAAAAATGCAACAATTAAGAGATATAAAGGACTTGGTGAAATGAACGCAGAAGACTTATGGGAAACAACAATGGACCCAGAAAGAAGAAGTTTAATTAAAGTTTCAATTGAAGATGCAAGTCTTGCTGAGAAAAGAGTAAGAGTGTTAATGGGAGATAAAGTAGAACCTCGTAAAGAATGGATAGAAGAAAATGTAGATTTTACTCTAGAAGATGAGTTTAGGGGGTAAGTATGAAAGAAAATTTAGAAAAAATTTATGAATTAACTTTAGAAGAAATCATGGGAGACCGTTTTGGACAATATTCAAAAAGTATTATTCAAGACAGAGCACTACCAGATGTTAGAGATGGGTTAAAACCTGTTCAAAGAAGAATTCTTTACGGAATGTATGAAGATAAAAACACTTATGATAAAGAATATAAAAAATCAGCAAAAGCAGTAGGACTTGTTATGGGGTCATTTCACCCTCATGGAGACTCAAGTATATATGAAGCTATGATAAGAATGAGTCAAAAATGGAAGATGAGAGAAACTTTCATTGATATTCAAGGAAATAATGGCTCAATAGATGGAGACGGCCCAGCTGCGATGCGTTATACAGAGGCTCGTCTTACAAAACTTGCTAATGTTATGCTTAAAGATATAAATAAAAATTCTGTAGAGATGGCACCAACATTTGATGATACCGCACTTGAACCAACTGTCTTACCTGCGAATTTCCCAAATTTACTAGTTAATGGAAGTAATGGTATAAGTGCTGGTTACGCTACTAATATACCACCACACAACTTAGGAGAAATAATTGATGCGACTATTAAAAGAATAGATAACCCTAATTGTAGACTTGATACTATTTTAGAAATAGTAAAAGGCCCAGACTTTCCAACTGGTGGGATTGTAGAGGGAAAAGAAAACTTAAAAAATGCATACACAACAGGTAAAGGAAAAGTAGTAGTTAAAAGCAAATATGAAATAGAAAAAGTAAAAGGTAAAGAGCAAATAGTTATAACAGAAATTCCTTATGATGTTGTAAAATCTTCTCTTATTAAAAAAATAGAAGATATAAGAATTGATAAAAAAATAGATGGAATAGTTGAAGTAAGAGATGAAAGTGATAAAAATGATTTAGTTAGAATTGTTATTGAATTAAAAAAAGGAGCAAATAAAGAATTAATTATTAATTATTTGCTTAAAAATACAGATATGCAAGTAAACTTTAACTATAATGTAGTCGCAATAATTAATAGAAGACCTAAGACTTTAGGTATACTAGAAATTTTAGATGCATTTATTGAACATAAAAAAAGTGTCGTTTTAAGACGTAGTAAATATGATTTAGAAGTTGCATTAAATAAAAAACATATAACTGAAGGGCTTGTTAGAGCAATTTCTATTTTAGATGAAATTGTAAAACTTATAAGAGCTAGTAAAAATAAAAAAGATGCTAAAGATAATTTAATAAAAACTTATGATTTTACTGAAATTCAAGCTGAAGCTATTGTAATGATGCAACTTTATAAACTTACAAATACTGATGTTACACTTTTAATGGAAGAATTAGATAGTTTAAATAAATTAATTGATAGTTTAAATAATATTATTAATAATGAAGAAGTATTAAAGAAGACCATGAAAGAAGAATTAAAAGAAATAAAACGCGAATTTGCAACTCCTAGACTTACTGAAATAAAAGATGAAATAACTGAAATAAAAATTGATACAACACAAATGATTAATAAAGATGATTATATTGTATATGTTACAAATGATGGATATATTAAAAAAGTATCAATGAAGTCATACAATTCAAATGAAGAAGAAACACCGGTAAAAGAAGGAGACTTTGTAACTGGAGAATATAAAATAAATAATTTAGATGTAATTCTACTGTTTACTAATAAAGGTAATTTCTTATATGTTCCAGTACATGTAATACCTGAGGTTAAATATAAAGATTTAGGAAAACACATAAGTAGTATTGTTAAAGTAAGTGATGGAGAAAGAATAGTAAAATCAGTAGCTATATATGATTTTGATAATAATGATTATGTTACATGTTTTACAAAACAAGGAATGGTTAAAAGAATAGATGTAAATAGTTTTAAATTACTTAGATATTCTAAGCCAGTTACAATGTTTAAATTAAAAGATGATGATGAATTAATAGACGTTAGTATAATACAAGGAACAGATGTAATTCTTACTTCTTCTTTAGGTTATGCATTAAAATATAATATAGAAGAAATTCCTGTGCAAGGACTTAAAACAAGTGGCGTAAAAGGAATTAACCTAAAAGACTCATATTTACTTTCTGGGATTGTTATAAATTCAAATAATGATTATCTTACAATATTTACTGATAAACTAACTGCGAAGAGAATTAAAATAAGTGATATTGAAGCTACTAGTAGAGCTAAAAAAGGAAGTTTAATACTTAAAAGTCCAAAAAGTAAAAAATATAATATCACAAATATATTTTCAAATAATTCAAAAGATGAAATTGGTTTAATTCTTCAAGACGAAGTAAAATATATTAAAATAAGTGAAATAAATATTATGGATAAACAAAGTGTTGGAAGTTCTCTTCATATAAAAAATGTAAAAGAAATATTTACTAAAACAAAATTAAAAAATGTAAAAGAACTTGAACATAAAGAAAAACAAAAAGAAGAAATTATTGAAGAGAAAACAATAGAAAGTAAAGAAGAGGAAAAAAAACAAGAACCAGAAGAAAAACAAGTAGAGAAAAAATATGAAAATATGACAATGAGTGATTTCTTTAATGATTTTAAGATTTAAAGAAATCTTTTTTGTATTTAAAAACAAAAAAATACATAAAATTTTATAGGTGATAACATTGAGTAACAAAGAAAACTTTAAAATGTTTGTTAAGAGAAATCCAACGCTTGCAAATAAAGTAAATAGTGGAATGACTTCTTGGCAAAAATTATATGAATTATATGATTTATATGGAGAAGATAGTAATGTATGGAATAAATATATAAAAAAAGAAGAAAAATCTATAGAAAATATGAATGTAAAAGATTTATTTAATAATATCAAAAATATGAACATGGATACTGTACAAAAAAACATTAATTCCCTTCAAAAAGCTGTTTCTTTTTTACAAGATATTACTTCCTCAAACTCTAAAAGTACACCTGAGTCTCCTACAATTTATAATGAAAGGCCAATTAATAAATTTTTTGATGACTAATGAATTATAGAGTACAAAATATTATAAAATCTGATAAAAATTATCAAAAATATTTAAGAGAAAATTCACATTGGTATAAAACTTTAAATAGAGAACCAGAAAAAATAACAGATATGATAAATGAAATGAAAGAAAGATATGGACTTAGGCCAACAGATAAAATAAGTAATATTGTAAATACATTTAGCTTAATAAGTAAATTTATGGATGATGAATAGTCAAGAAAAACTAAATCGAACGTCAATTGGGGGGGGTAGACTTTACTAAAATAAACTACAGAAAACTGTAGTTTTTTGGTGGTTTTATGAAGAAAGTAATAATAATTTTAATAATATTTAGTTTAGTATTTATTTCT
>USDC01000014.1 GCA_900553435.1 uncultured Mycoplasmatota bacterium | reverse complement strand
TTCTAACATTTCTATTGTTTTTGCTAGTTCTTCGTTTTTGTAAGTTGTTTCTTTTTCTATTTGTTCTTTTTCTTTTAAACATTTTTCAAGTTCAACTTGAAATTCTTTTAATTGTTCTTCATTAAATGTTTTAATTTGTCTTAGTTTTTCAATTTCTTCATTTAAAAGAACATAATCACTTTCTTCACATAATATATATGCCATTGAATATCTTATTTCATTATAAGAAAGTAATACATCATTATTTCTTCGAATTTCCTCTTTAATATTTTCAATTATTTCATTATAAAAATCAATTGATTCATTAACTAATATTTTCTTTTCTGTAAGAGCAGATATTGTATTTTCAATTAATTGTTTTTTATTTTCATAATGTTTAGCAACATTTGAATAATTATCTTCTTTATCTTTTTTTGTTGGTTTTGCTCTTAATTTTATTAGTTCAATATTTTTTTTATTTATTAAATCCCAAATATTGTTTGTATCATTTTCTACAATAAGTGAATTAATTTCGTTAAATGATTTTGTAGCACGTTCAAAAAGTATGTTAAAAAGAGATGTTATCTTTTCTTTGTCTTCTCCATTTTCAAATCCCTCTAATATTTTTTTACCTATAATAGAGGCAGATCTTTCTAAGTATTCTTTTCTAGTTTTAGCAACATCTAAATCCATTTTATCATAACTAGATAAAGTAGGTAGATTTTCTAACCTTTCTATTTTTGTATTTGCTCTATCTAATTCTATTTCTACTTTTCTTGGATCGTTTTCTTCTCCAGATATATTTACTAAATCTCTTATTATATCTTTAAGTGCATCAATATACATAATATCCCTTCTTACTCTTTCTATTCTATATAAAATGATAACATATTTTTTTATTCATATCAATTATTTTATTCTTTATCCTCTAATAATTTTTTATCTATTTTAACTTCATTTATAGAGTCAAATCTCTTACTTATTTTTTCTGTAGTTATATGTATATCCTTAACATCTTTGTTAACTGTATCAATGCTTCTTGAAAGTTTATCCCATCTTTCTTTATATCTGCTAAAATCAATAGATAATTTTCTTAGTTCATCTTGTATTACTGCTGAGTATTTGTCTCTTTCAATGTTAGTTAAAACGTTTAATATAATTGTTAACATACTCATTAAAGTTGTTGGAGAAGTTATCCAAACTCTTTTTTTGTATGCATATTTTATTATAGGCATTTATCTCTGCGAATATTGCCTCAGCTGGTAAAAACATTATAGCTTGGTCACTAGTTATACCATCTATAATATATTTACTGCTAATCGCATCTATATGTTTTTTTACATCGATTTCAAATAGTTTTTCATATTTTTCACGAGTATTTTTATCAATTTTTTTATCTACCATAGCTTTATAATTTTCAAGAGGAAATTTTGAATCTATACAGATAGTTCCAAGTGGTTTTGGTGCAAAAATAATTGCATCCACTATAGTATGATTAGGCAAAGAGTACTGTAAATCATAAACTTTTTTGTTATTTTCTCCAAATATACTTGAAAGAATTATTTTTAAATTTACTTCTCCAAATATTCCCCTACTTTTTTTATCAGTTAATATACTTTCAAGTGAAACAATATCAGTACTTAAACTATCTATTTTCTTTTGTGCTTCATCAATTTTTGCAAGTCGTTCTAAAACACTGTTAAAAGTTTTATTTGTTTTTTCAAAATTTTGGTCTAATCTTTCATTTACTTTATTATTTATTTGATCAAGTCTTTTTTCTATTCTTTCATTAAGTTCTAAGAAATCTTTATTTAAATCTTTAGAAAAAGAAAATTTAAAATCACTAATTTCTTTTGTTAAATTAGTTTCTGTTTTTCCAAGTCTTTCTGTTATATTGCTTTCATTTATATTTTTAATAATTGCTATTACAACAAGTATAATAATTAAAATTAAAAGGCCAATAATTATATAATCTATCATATTCTTCACTTCCTATGATAATTATATCAAACAAATGTTTTTTAGTCTATCTTTAACTTTTTATTAATTGCCTTAGAAATTATATAGGCAATAAAAACTAATGTAACTATCCTCAAAATTATTATTGGATTAGTTAAACTTTGAATTAGGCTTGTACCAACGTATCCCCAAAAATAAACCATAAAACATTTTCCAATGCAAAGTGCGATTATAAATTTTTTCTTACTCATATCAGAAAGTCCTGCGGCAATATTAACTAAAAAAGCAGGAGTAAAAGGCATAGCTATAATAGCAGCTAAACTTCCAAGTGAAATGTGTGAAAACTTTATCATTAAGTTTTCTATTTTTTCTTTGTCTTTTATTTTTTTATTAAACCAATTATAAACTCCTTTTCTAAAAATTGTAAAAGATATTAAGCACCCTATTATTGTAAAAAATAAAGATATTAGAAATCCAAATATATGACCAAAACTTAAAAAGTTTAAAGTAACAAACACTCCTAAAGGTAAAATGGGTATAATTGATTCAATAACTATTAAAAAACAAGCCAAAATAGGGCCGAAAGCCCCTAAGCTATTTAATAAATTTTCTATTAAAACATCTAAATTATTTAATATTTCCATATAAAACCTCTTTAAGTATTATAATATTTATACTATTCTTTTTCAAGCATGATAACATTATATCCTAAACATTCTAAGATTGTAACTGCTCTCTTACTAAGATGCCCTTTTTCACAAGTAATATAATATAAATTTTCTTTTTTTAAATATGTTTTATAATTACTCATTAATTCATCATATGGAATATTTATACTACCATTAATATGATTCTCTCTAAATTCACGTTTTGTTTGAACGTCAATTATTTTTATATTTTTGTTTTTTAATTCACTATATTTTACCTTTCTCATAATAATCCCCTAAAATATTTTATAATATATATTTTAAAAAGTTTTTACTATAGCACAAAAAAAGCCTTTTTTAAGGCTTTATTCATCTTTCTTAGAAGCTGGGACTGTTCTATTTTTTGCCCAATTTCTTACAATGTCTATTTTTTCTTTATTAGTTTGATAACTTGAAACAGCATTTGTAAATAAATTAGTAAGTATTTCTTCAGTTATTTGTAAATTATCAGATACTATTTTATAAGCTAATTCTCTAATTTTAGATTCTATATCTGAACCACTAAAGTTTTCAGTTAAAATAGAAAGTTTATCTAAATATGCATCATTTACTTTAATGCTTAAATATTTATTTAAATACAAGCTAATTATTTCTTTTCTTTCTTTTTTAGTAGGAAGATCTATAAAGAACATTTCATCAAATCTTCCTTTTCTTAAAAGTTCTGAAGGTAGTTCATTTACATTATTAGCTGTTGCGACTACAAAAACATCTTTCCTACACTCTTGTAACCAGAATAAAAACTGTCCAATTAATCTTTGAGTTACACCTGAGGAGTCCCTACCATCTCCAGCAAGCCCTTTTTCAATTTCGTCAATCCATAAGATACAAGGAGAAACGTGTTCTGCAGTTTCAAATGCTTCTTTTAATTGTTGCTCACTTTGTCCAACATATCTTCCTTGAATAGTTGCAAAGTCAAGTCTATAAAGTGGTAATTCCCACCTACTTGCGATAGCTTTAGCGGACAGACTTTTTCCACATCCACTTACACCAAGTAATAATACACCTCTTGGAGTTCTTATTCCTTTTTGTTTTAATATTTCTTTTTTTTCTGGAGTAAGTAATTTCTTTTTATCATCTAACCATTGTTTTAAGTTTTCAAGTCCACCGTAAGCGATATCTTTTTCCACATCTATTTTTTCAAGTCCATTTATATTAGAAAATAAACTATCTTTTGCAAATTTAAGTTCTTTTAAATCTTCTTTTGTAATGTTTTCTTTTGCTATTAAAGCAGATATTACATTTTTAACTTCTACTTTGCTTATACCAAGAAGTATATTTGCTGCATCTTTAAAATCATTTTCGTCCCATTCTATATTAATCATTGTTTTATATGGTTCGATTATATTTTTAATAATATCAAGTATTTCTTCTTCATCTGGCAAGTTTAGTTCAATAGACATTCCCAGTCTTTGAAGTTGTACCCAAATAGGACTAGAAGTTATTACAATTATTGAAGATGATGCTGCTTCTGCGAGATTAACAACATCAGCAAAATATCTAGCAGTAAATGTATCACTTTCAATCTCAGAAACATCTGTTAAAACAAATACCATATTCTTTTTAGTTTTTAACTCTTCTGCGATATAATCAAGTACTCCCATTATTAGTTTTTCTGGATTTACAACTTCCTTAGTTTGGAGATTTATAAATCCTTTACTCATAGAATGAATTACTATGTTAATATTGTTTTTTTCTCCAATTTCTTTTAAAAGAGTAGTTGCTCTATTTTTTTCAGAAGTTATAAGAGAAATAAATGGAATTCTTGCTTTTAAATATCTTATCATTAAATTTTCTGTATTATTGTAATTCATTGTTTACCTCCATTAAATTTAAATTTTTAACCATTAATACAATTTGACTATTTGTATTTCCATCAAAGCTTTTCTTAATAGATTCTTCTATTCCCCTAACAGCAGTATTAAGATAATTTTTAAGTTCAATTCTTTTATCATCTGGTACATAACTATATGAAATAAGTTCTCTTAAGTAATTTACTTCTTTTTTTATTTCGTTTAATTCTACTAATAATGATTCTATAACAAAATTAGTTTTACGTGCTTTATTTAAAAATGAATCTAATGTGTTTTTAAGACGTGTATTAATTACATCCACTATATGATTTACAAAAAGTGTTTTAGCATTCCCCTCATAAGAAGTAGATAAAGTTTTTAATTTTTCTAAATATTTGTCATTCCTAGGGCTTTTTTTTATTTCGTCAAAAAGCATTACCCATTCATAATATGTCATCTTTTCCCCTTTCTACTCCTATCATTGGAGGAAGTAAATCCCAATCTGGTAAGTTATTTATGAACTCATCTTTTGTTTCTTCTGGTTTTTCTTTTTCTTCTTCTTTTATAAAAACACTTTCATTTGTATTTTCTGTTTTTATATTTTTTTCATTATCCATTAAATCCACCTACACTTATATTTCTTTCTACATTTACATTAGAATAATTTTTATAATCTAAACTACTTAAAAATGTTATTATTTCATTATTTACGTTTTTACTTTCTTTAACCATGTAATTATAATCTACTATTTCACAAATAATATTTTCTAGAATAATAAATGCATCTTTTATTTCCTTATCTACTCTACTTATTTTCATATTTCTTCTTTTATATGTATTATAAACTTCAAATGCACAGTAAGCTACTGCAAGTCCTATAAAAAGAATTATAAATTGCGGTAAGCTTCTTAAAAGAAAACATGCGACTATTGCGATTATAATAGCAACCATCATTTTAAAATTAAAGAACTTTTCACTATTTATATATGGAATATTTTTTTTGTTTATATAATTTTTCAAAGATGTTTTAAGTTCGTTTTCGTTTTTACCATCAATTGTTGTAGCAGTCCACTTATCAATTTGTATTTGCGTTTCAATTTCACTTTCATTATCATTACCTATATACTCATTATAAGCCTCTATAATAATATCTTTAGAGAGTGCAAGTGCTAATTTTTTAGTTTCCGGTAATGTTTCTATATCAACAAGAAGTATATTTGTAATGAGTGTTAGAATGTCTGTTTTTTCTTGAAAAGCTAGACTTGAAGTTTCAAACATTTTATTTGCTTTAGTTAAATTTCCGTTTAATGATATTATTAGTTTGTTTTTTTCTATTTCTTTTTTTAATGCAAGTTCTTCATTTTCATAATTAAATACTAATAAATTAATTATTTTATCAATTTTTTTATTAACTAATTCTTCATCATTATTTTTGTTAGTTATATTATTTAAAAAATCATAAATATTTTTTCTTGATGTGTTTTTATCAAATGAATTTTTAATATCAACACTTGTAGTTGTGTATTTTTCTAAATATGGAAAAACTAAATCTTTATTTTCAACTGTAAGAGATGCAAACTTATCTTTCCATCTATTTTTTTCAGTAGTTTTTATTTTTTCATTGTTACTTAAAAGTTTAATCCATTCTTCTAGTTTTCCAATAATATAGGTTTTTGCATCTGGTCCAAATACACCACTTGATACTGCATCAAGTACAATTATAAACATGTTTTCAATATTTTTAGGGTTCTGTTTATCAATATATCTTTTTAGCCATAATAAAGCTGCACTATTTCTTTTAGCACGCAAATGAAGTAATGAAAAAAGTAAACTAGTCTTTTCATCATCTCTTTTAAGTGCTTCATTTACTGCTCTTGATGCTAGGTCTTTGTTGTTAGTAAACCATGCACAAAGTGCTACTAGTGCTGGGCTTAGCCAATATGTAGGAGTATTAAGTAATGTTTTTTCACTTAATGCTTCTATTGTTGACTTTTTAATTGTATTTAAGTCAGTTGCTTCTAAAAGTCCATTTACTTCTCTTCTAATATTATCATAATGTCCATATTTTTTATCAAGTTCACTTTGAGACATTAAAATACTTTGTTTTGCGTTAGAAACAATTGTACTTTCTCTTATTTCAAACATAAAATTTTTTATTTCTTCTTCTAAAGTTTTAACTGTATCAGTGACTTTATTAACTTTAGTATCAACACTAGACATATTAGTAGATAAACTACCTAAATTATTAGCAAGTGAGTTTAAATTCTTTTCCAAAATATCTAAATTTGCCTCACTTAAAACTACTGCCTCGTTACTCATGTCCCCACCTTCTTTTAACAAAATTATAACATATTTAAAACATTTAAAAAAGCCTTAAATATAAAGGCTTAAAAATCATCATCATCGTCCCCAAAGAAATCATCAAAGAATTGATCGTCTGTTACATTATCATCAACTATAATGCTATCAACATCAACATTAATTTTTGGTTTTTCGCTAATTTGCTCTTCAAGAGTTTCTTCTTTAGGTGTTGAATTTGAAATATTATTTGTTTTTTCTGGTTCAAATATATTTTCTTTTGAAATAATGTTTTCTTTAACATTAGTTTCTATAGGTTGTTTAGTTTCAACTTTAGGTGCTTCTGTTTCAAGTTTTTTGTCTTTAGATAATATTTCTTTAAATAAATCTCTTGTTTCTTCTTCGCTAGTTTTAGGTTCAGTTGCAAAGACATTTGGAATTTTCTTTTCTTCTTGTTTAGGCATTTCTTCTTTTATTTCTTGCTTAGGCACTTCTTGTTTTACTATTTTTTCTTCATGTTTGTTTTTGTCTTCAATATTAGAAATATTAGCTTTTGTTAATTCTTCTAATATATCAGAAGGTAAAACTTTTGCGTTGTCTTGTTTTTCTTCTTTAGGTTGATTTTCTATTTTTTCTTTGTCCTTCTTTTCCTTTTCTAAACGTTCTTTTTCTTTTTTCTCTTCCTCTTCTAGTTTAGCAATAGTCTCATCAATACTTTTAATAAATTCATCCATATCTGGTATTCCGCCACCAGAAGATAATCCCATATTTGGAGTTTTAAACGCAGAATTTTGATTCATAAAGTCTGGTGTGTTTAATTGATTTTCTATATTTTCTGCGGCTTCTTTTTTAACAAAATCTTTTATATTAAATACTTTTATTTCATGAGGAGTTCTTGTTGGATAATCTACCTCATCGTAAGTTGCACCCCAACCGTTTGCTTTTTGTATTTGGAAATCTGCGGCAAATTTTGTTTTAAATGGCATGCATCTTAACCTTTTAATAACAAATTGAAATTTATCTAATTGTTGAAGATCACTTACTGTAACAAGTGGTCTTATTGGATCATCTGGTTTATCTTTGTTTTTCTTAGGTTTAAGTTCTCCACAAAGTTTACTAAATTCTTCTAAGGCTTTTAATTCAGATGTACTTAAAAAATAAGTATTAGTACAATTACCTTTTATAGTTTCTGCGATATCTTGTCCATAAGTTTTTGACAATTGAGAGTAGTTTTGAATGATAAAGTTAAATCTTATTGACCTACTACGAGCAGCCGATACCATTGCATCTACATCTGTTATAGCTGGCATGTTTGAAAACTCATCAAGTAAAAAATTTGTTCTTACTGGAAGTTTACCCTTAGGTGAATGATGAGCAACATTAACAAGTGCTTCATATGCTTGTTTAACAAATATAGTTGCAAGTGGATGGTATGTTTTCTTTTCATCATGTATGATTAAGAAAACTGCTGTTTTTTCTTTACCTATAGTTTCATAATCAAAATCACTTTCACTTAACATTTCACTAAGTGAATCTCGTGAAGAAAATATTTTTATCTTTTGTCTAAATGAAGATATAATTGAAGCTCTTGTTTCTTGTGGCGCATTTATTGTAGTAGATCCTGCGATATATGCTGGGTGTAGTTCACCTTTACTTTTAAAATAATGTTGAAGATAAGTTCCACCTTGATATCTTTCATTACCAAGTGTTTCCATTAAGTTAATACTATTAAAGTTTGCTTGGTCTTCTTCCGCATCCTCAAAAAGACCTAAAGTTAGAGCTGTAAAATAGTCAGCTGCAGCATCTTGCCAAAACGGATCAGCTTTACTATCAACATCTTTTATAGTGTTATTAGCAAGGTCTTCAATAAGTTCGGTTGCTTTATCTTTATCCCCACTTTTAAAATATCTATATGGAAGAGAAAACGGACTCCATGAGTTTCCTCTTTGAGGTTCTCTAAAATTAAGTAAGATTATTTTATACCCTTTATCTTTTAACATTCCTGCAGTTTTATGATATATTTCACCTTTAGGGTCTGTTACTATAATACTTTCTCCAGCTTTAGCTAAAATTTTTAATGTAGGTAAAATAAAGCATTGTGTCTTACCACTACCTGTTGAACCAATAATTAAGCTATGAGTATCATCTGTATCTAACCAGGCTTCTGTTTTATTTAAAACGAGTGGAGTTCCGCCATATGGTAAGGTATCTTCCCCTAAATTAACGTGTTCAACGTTTTCATCTTCTTTAATTTCTTTATCTTTAGCCCATCTAGTGTAACCTGTTTCCTTCTTCTTTTGACTTGTATATCCAAAACCTTTTTCTCTTTCAAAAAAGTATGAAGATATCCCCATAGAAACACCAACTAAAGCAAGAAAATAAAAAGCAATTGTTGGAAGTAATAAATTAGGTGCAAACGCAGGAAGTGGATTTAAACCTGCAAATCTAGTACTCGTAGAAAATGAATGCAAATTAACTACTGCGATCGCTACTAAATAAAGTAAAAATATTGCAAAAATTATAAATATAACAACATCTTTAGGATCAGCTCTAAATTTAAGTTTCATTATTTACCTCCAAACATTTTAACATTTTTATTATATCATTTTAAATAATTTATGTAAATTAAAAAAGGCTAACTAATTAGCTAACCCGTCTGCTCCTCCAGCGATTGATGAATCTGCTTGTTTATAAGTTTCAACTGTTTGATCTAGAAATTTAGCATAGTTTTGAACTGATTCATAGAAAGCTGGAAATTTTGAAATATTAAATTTTATTTGAGTTTTTTATTTTAAGTTTAACAAATAAGAAAATTATTCCAACTAAAGAAAGTATTCCAATGACAATTAAAACTGTTATAAATATATCTTGCATTGTATTAATTGGAGATGCTTTATTGATATCTGCAAATTCGATATCTATATTAATATTTTGTGAATTCGATGCAAATTCCCATTTGTAAATTCCTCTTGCCTTATCAACACTGTTAGCGTTTGAAACATTAACTTCTCTATCTGTACGTAACGTTACTTTGTAATTTGATGTAAGTGATCTTTCAGTATCTTGAGCATAACCACTTAATTTTAGTTTGTTTTTTGTTATTAAAACGTCATTAAACAAAGTTTCATAAGGGTTATGTTCTTTCCATTCTTCTAAAGAATCGTATAAATAACTTAATTCTAGTATAGCATTATTTCCGTTTTCTTTATAATCATAACTATACTCAGGATAACTATCTAAAGAATGAAGAGAATTTAATGTATTTCTAACATATGTCTCACATACTATACCTTCATCATTACAATCTTTTTTATCAAATTCCATAATTATATTTTCTTCTATTTTACCGTTTTCAAGATTCAATTCATAATTTACATTACAACCTGTAATAATAAATATAAGAGAAAATAATAAAAGTGTTTT
>USDC01000013.1 GCA_900553435.1 uncultured Mycoplasmatota bacterium | reverse complement strand
TTCAGACATATGATCTGATGTAAGATTAAGGTAACGACTTAACTCTCTCTTAGACATTTCAATAGAGTCTCCGATCAGAAGCTGCTGATAACCGTTTGTTGGCTGCCTGTTTTCATCCAGCTTTCTTCTTAAAGAAGCATGTCCTGTAACAAGTACTCTGTTTCCTCTTTCAAATTTTGCAGCGATTGCTGCTGATTCTCCATAAAATCTGAACATTGGATAATCTTTTCTTGGTCCGCTATCAGTGACAATACGTATATTCACAAATGGAACTCCTGCTCCAGTCTCTCCAGAGCGAATAAACACGATTGTTCCACGAACGCGTAAATCATTCCGTGATCTGAATGCCATACAAAATCCTCCTTTTACTATACAATTTAAATTTTTGATTTATAGCCGATATTTTAACGGAAACTAATATGCCGGTTTGATTCCGGCGTTCCTTAATTTTGTATCAGCAGGGATACGACATCTTCCCATTGCTGCCGTTATCTTTTGCAGTTTATTTCGTTACTTAACTTATATTCTATTTAAGAGTAACGAAATTGACAAATGCTGATCTTTTTAACATCTACTGAGGTGATTTTCTATTTTCTAAAATATCTTTTATCATATAACTTACCTCCTTATTTAACTCTAAGCAGTGCAGTTTATATTTTATGCTGCTACTAACTCTAATTCTACTTCATTAAGTATACCTTTCAATAAATTTAATATTTTATTAATATTTATACCATTAGCGTATTTATACTTATTACTATAAATATTCCATAATTTTTCTATTCTTTCATTACCAATTATAGAATCTATAATTTGTTCATAGTCATTTAAATATTCAAATGAATTTCTTTTAGTGAATGTATTATCCACAGCCTCTTTTAAAATATTTATATCTATTTCTTTTCTTAATTTAGTTAAGAAATAATATATATCATAAAAATCTTTCATTCTACTATTAAATACACCACGTCTTAATACTGTTTCAATCTTTTCGGCTAATATCGTTTCAATATTATAACTACTTATCATTATTTTTCTATCTTCAAATATTAAAGGATATTTATATTTTAATTCTCTTGGTGTGACTTTATCACCTGTAGATATGTCAATTTCTAAATTAACCTTTAAACTTTGTAATTTACCTACAATATGATATTTATTTCCACCATACTCATCATCTTCTCTAATATCAGTTATATCTACTACATCAAATTTAACACCATCTTTTAAATTAATACTTAATATTTCGTTTAGTACTTTTAACATTTTATCCTTTGATACATCTATCCCTGTAATCGTAGCATCCATATCTTTAGTCATTCTATTACCAATACCAAACATAGCAGATAGTAGTAATCCACCCTTTAAAATAAAGTTATCTTGATATTTTGACACAGATATTCTTTCTAACACTCTTTCAAACATATATCTTTGTAATATTTCGTAATAATTAAGATCATATTTATTTTCTATTTCTTTTGCTAATCTTTTTATATCAGTTATATCTACCATTTCATCATGACCTCCGCAATTGTATTAACCTTTTCATAAATATTAAAAATTTTAGCATATTCTAATAATAACTCAACATTTTTATCTTTATTATTAAAATAATAATCTAATACTCTATTTTGGAGTTCTAAATCAAATTCTTTTTCTGATCTTAACATATCACAAATACATCTTTCGGCATTATATACTTTAACGGGATTACCCAATGGACTAGTCACTGTTATAATACCTATTTCATAATGACTTTCTGAAACATAATGAATATTATAATGCCCCCTAACTTTTTTATTTCTTGGTACAGTTATATCAATTACAGATGGTGTCTTATTTGTAAGATTTAAAATATGTAGTGCTGTATTATAAGAAAATATTGCACTGGGGTAATTTTTTTGTAAAATATAATATTCATCTTTAAAAATATTTGTACTCATGTATAAACCATGACTTACTTTTTCTATAATTCCTTTATCAATATAAAATTGAATTTGTGATTTATAAATATTAAGTTCTACTAATTCAGCAGTAGTAATATAACCATTATTTTTTTCTAAAAATTCTGTTAGTTTTTTTTCATTATTCATAAAATCACCCATTTACTTTTGTACATACATTATAACATTTTGCCGAACGAAAGTAAATATAATTCCCTTAAATTGTCGAAAATTATTTTTTTATTTAATTTTTCAAGGGTTTGGGATTTTCCCATAAATTTGCAAATGCGGGAGTTCATTTGCAGTGCTGGCTAAAACATGATTAATTACTTAAAAAAATATTTTTTATATATTAAGTTATTTTTTAGCTTAGAAAAAGACTCTATTTAATTAAATTTTAAATAAAAGCTTACTTTTTAAATTATTTTTTTAATTTTAATGGATTAATACTTAAAATAATTAAGTTATATTTTATTTTTAAAAATTCTTCAAATTATTCATCTTTTATATCTTTTTTACCACTTATCATCATGATTCTCCATAAATTAGTTCTTTCAAAACTATTTCTTCAGCTATATTTTTAATATTATTCATTTTTCCTATCCATAAAAATTGATTATCGTGTTTTAGCTTCTCATTAGTATTTTCTTTTTCAGTAAGTAATAATATTAATTCATTTATTCTATTATTAGCAATAATATCAATATCATGTAGATATTCGTTTAACTTATCTTTCATAAGTAATTCAGCATATAGCCCTCTTTTATTCTTCTTTAAATACTCTAATTTAAGCAATCCATATTTTTCCTATATTAAATTGTTCTTTATCTTTTAATATTAAATCTGGCAATATATAATCACCTTGTTTAGTGTAACTAATATTCATAACATTTCTCCATTTCTTTCTATTTTTATTTGACCTTAATTGTTATACTTAATATTTGTTACACAATGACCATCACCACCACCTGCGTTTATATGATTAGAAATTACAATAACATCTTTTCCGTTTCCAAAAGCATCTAAAACCCTATCAACTCTATTTGTTGGACTTAATGTTTCATCACTTGTTCTTGTCATTGCAACGGGAATTCCTAATTCTCTAAATCGATCATACATATACTGACTAATTTTTAAAGTCAAATCTTTTTCAATTATTCCATTCGCGCTTGCACCCGGGTCGTTACCGCCGTGTGCAGGAATAGGAAAAGTCCAAAAATATCATTATTTCTTAAAATTCAATGTTCCATTCTATTTCTATATCTCTTGTTTTTGTTTCTTTGTTATAACATCCAACATAAACCTTATCAATAAACTCATCTACTATCACTCTATTTAACTTATCAATATGCTTATATTTTTTTAAGATCTCATCAGCTTGTTTTCTTTCTTCTTTAACTATCTCTAAACTTTTAATCTCATTATCTATTGTTTCTATTCGTTTAGTCATAGTTTCAATTTCTCTTAAATAATCTGCTGACATCATACAAAACATATCTTCTGTAATAGTTCCTTTTACCTTATCTTCATAAAGATTTCTATAAAAGACTTTGTTATCTTCTATTTTTTTATCAAGGTTATGCTTTTCTTTCTCTAAAATTTTTATTGTTTCATAATTGTTTGTATATTGTTCTTTTCTTTTATTATAGAGTTCTTGCAAATTATTTTTATCATAGTAATTGTCTAGCAAATCATTGATAGCATCAATTATAATTTTTTCTAACTCATCCATTCTAATTGCTTTGTTATTATCGCAAGTATGATACTTCTTTGCACCCTTACATTGTAAGTATGCTCTTTTACCTGTTTCTTCGCCCTTAACATGATATACATTTCTCATAAATACTTTACTACATTCACTACAATAAACTTTTCTAGTTAAGTAGTGTATTTCTCCTGTTTTAATTGGCTTTTGATGTGTACCTAATATTTTTTGTACTTTATTCCAAGTTTCCATATCAATAATTGGCTCGTGAGCATTTTCTATTCTACACCAATCTTTTTCATCTACTTTTTTAAACTTGTGAACTTTGTACCCCATAGAAGTTATTTTACCTTGTACTAAATTACCAATATAAACTTCGTTTTTTAACATTTGAGCGATCGTATCAGGATTCCATCTAACTGTCTTATAATCACAATTAGAACATACAAATTTGCTACCTTTTTGTCTTTTATAAACTGAACGAGGTGGAATATTATTGTTATTAAGATACTCACAAATTTTATAATAGCCATTCCCATCAGCATACATTTTAAATATTGTTTTTACAACTTCGGCAGCAACAGGATCAACTACTAATTTGTGATAATCTTCTTCGCTCCTATCATAACCATAAGGAGCAAAGCTACCCATAAATAGACCATCTTCTCTTTTATTCTTTAATGATTTTTTTATATTTGTTGATAAATCATCCAAATACCACTCATTGATTAGTCCATTTATTTGTCTTGATTTCTTGTTAGATTCAATACTTGTATCAGCATTATCTACAATACTTACAAATCTAACTCCCCATTCAATGAACTTATTGTGTAAATATCTTTCAATTACTTCCATATCTCTTGAAAATCTTGATTGACTTTTACATAAAACTAAATTGATTTTTCCACTTTCACAATCTTTTATTAGTCTTTCAAAATCAGGTCTATAAGTACCTGCTCCTGAAAAGTCGTCATCCGAATAAATATCTACAACATTCCATCCATTTTGATTAGCATATTTTAAGCACATACTTCTTTGATTTACTATTGAATCACTATCATCATTTTTATTTATCTTATCTCTATCTTCATCAGATAATCTACAATATACACCTACCTTTTCTATCATAGCCATTCCTCCAATACTATCGAGAAATGACTATTTGTGATAAGAAATACAAGTATATTATATAACATTATCAAGATTTTTTTAACAATAACTCTTGATTTTCTAAATTCATAATGACATTTAGCAATTTCAAATTAAATACTTTTTTAAATTCATCTTTTGTAATATTATCTTTTGTCTTAAATTTATATTTTACATTATATACTACCTCCATTTTCTTACTTCCCCCTTTTCTCATATTCTATAAATTTATGCCTCCAATCATAAACATCAACTCCTTTACTAATTTTTAAAATTTTTCAATAACTCATTCATTTCGGCAATTTCTTCTTCGGTTGCTGGATCTTCTTTGCAAACTTCAGGGTGTTCCATCCAATAAGGAACAATTCCCTGTCTTATATAATTTTTATTATAATTTTCTTTTTTATTATTTCTTTTATGGTAGAAACTTTCTTCTACCCCTTGATAGCCATTTTCTGCTACCTCACTAGAAACTTTTGTCGTTATCTTTTCTAGGTTAAGATATATTCTTCTTTGATTATCTACATATTTTACTAATATATAGTTTAACTCTTTTAATTTAGACAAAGATTTAGTTATAGTCCTTTTAGATGAATTGATATATTTTGCTAAATACTCATTACTCGCATAACAATATTCTTTTTTTAAGGCAAGTGATATGATAGTGCTTAATACATCATTTTCAGTTCTTGATAATTTCTTATCATTAAATAATATTCTTGGAGTTATAACATATTCGCAATCAAGTTTTAAAATAATTATTCTCCTAACATAATGATAATAAGGACTTTTCTTTCCATAACATTTGTTATTACCTTAAAAAAGGCATAACGATCCCTGAAACTTTATTTTAAATCCCGTTTCGTAGGATTAAAGTTTAGTTTATTCTATATATCTTATAGAAAAGGTACTAACATAAATCTCCGAACATTTACTGTACCTTATTTACTAGCGATTATTCTATTCTAGCAAATGTGATATTCGTATAATCCGTTAGCATATTCTTTAAACTTAATGTAATTGTATTTTTCTAGTTGTTGTAAGTTTTTCCTAAATGCTAGGTTTCTTATACTTTTGAACTCTGTTTGAACCCTCCCAATATTGATATTGGTAATATCTCTATCAAACCCCTCAACATATAGATAGAAGTATATCTCTTTTGTTTCAGGTTTGATATTCTTATCTTTCCATATCTTATGGTTGGTTAAGTCTAGTTGTCTTTTTACCCTCATACATTTTATTTCCTCCTCTCGTAGTATGTATTATGCTCTCTTGTGAATACAGGTGTATTCACTCAACAAATCCATAATAACATAGTAGATACTATCTTGTCAACCCCTACTGTATTCGTTTTTTAAAATTATATTGACATTTGTATTCACTTATAGTATTATTAAGTTGGTGGTGAAGTTATTATGTCTAATGATAAAGATGAAAAAACTATCGGTGAAATAATTGCCGAAGCTAGAGAAAAAAAGAATTTATCTCAAAGACAATTAGCCAAACTTGCAGGTGTTAATAGTTCAGGTTTATCTAAAATAGAAGCAGGGGAAAGAGATCCTAGTCCTAAAATTCTACGAAAGATAAGCAAGTACATTGATGTTAATTATAGTGATTTAATGTATAAAATGGGGTATGGTATTGAAGTTAGTACACTTAATCCTTTTATCAAAGATTATTATGAGAAAATGGATTTAGAAGAACTTAATGATGCCGAATTAAATGCACTAGGAACTATAAAAAATTTAAGGCAGTTGGTTGATTCGTGTAAAGAAAAATTGAATGATGACATACCAGAAATGGAAAGAGAATTATTGTTGCAAACAATAGAAGATAATACATATCAGTTAAATACAGCACAAGAGATAATTGATTTAGTACAAAGTTTAAAATTGGAGGCGAGAAATAGAAATGAAAAGAAAAACAAAAAAAATAATTAAAAATATCACTATGGTATTATTAAATATTTTAGTAGTAGTAGGTTTATTATTAGTATTAGTTTTTAAAAATAATTATGGTTATTCTTTATACTATACTTTTATACCATTTTTGATAGTTGTAATAATATCAATAATTCAAAGATGGAGCAGTAGAGGTTTAAATGCAGATACAGAAGAATCAAAAGTTATACAACGATCATTTGATGATACAACTACATTATCTACTGTGTTCTTTGCACTAATATATTTAACTATACAAGGATTAGAGTGTTGGAAAGAAAATATTACTCATCAACCAATAGTAATAATATGTTTCTTTTTTGCAATAGTAATTTATGAGTTATTTACTTATTTAGCTATATACAACGCAAAGAAAGAAACGGCAAAGTTAGTAGAGAAAAAATATAATAAGAAGAAATAAAATTACGAACACGTTTTGTTAAAACGAAAGTTTTAATGAAAGTGGGAATAGTAATTTTATCATCCATACTTTTGCAAAGCAAAAGAAAAAATAACCTTTTTGCCTTTTCGTAAGATTAGGCATTAAGGTTATTTTCATATAAAGAATACGTGGCACGTTTTGTTGCGTAAGCAATGAAAGTGGCGATAGTATTCTTTCTTTTTATTTAAACTTGTTTTAAATAAAAAGGCAACAATATCACTTACGATTAGTTTGTGATATGTTGCTTAAATGGGGTTTCAAAAGGGGTTTATCCCTTTGCACACATCTAAGTTGGTTTACCGACTTAGTAGTGTGTTACCTAGTTGTCTAAAACTAGGTTTATCGCCGAAATTCATTAGTTACAAAGTTTCTTTTGAATTTCGGCTCTTTTTTACTCATACAAATTGTAATTTCATCAATCAAAATGCAAATTTGCAATAACCTTTTATCAATTTGAAGCACCAATTAAATACTATTCGTCTTTTGACAAATCAAATAAAAAGTATTATGATGGATGCATAGAAAAGAGGCGAACATATGTACAAGATTAAAGAAGAAAATGTAGAGGTATATTTTATCTGCTACAAAAAAGAAGATATGGATTTAGTAGAAAGTTATTATGATGAGGTATTAGATATTCATTATTGGTATTTTAATGCCTATTTAGCTTATAAACTATGGAAAAAGAAATTTAAAGGCTTAGAAGTGCAAGAATTATCAAAACAACTTTTAGTTGTAGCGGCAAGTAGATATTTAATTTATGTAATTGAAAACGAAGAATTTAAAACGCCAAAAGAATATAACAAAATCGTACGTGATTTAGATAAAATTCAAAAAGAACTGACAATCATTATAAATGGAGATAATATTTTAAAAAAATTATAAACTTTACGAAAAAAAGATGAATAATGTGATACAATAAAAGAAGGTGATAATATGTTAAAGATATATGAAGTAGAAAATAAAAAATTAATAAATACTGACATAATAAAAAAAAGAAGTTGGATTGATTTAATTAATCCGACTTCTGAAGAAATAAACGCAGTAGTTGAAAACACACAGATAGATAAAGAAATATTTATTAAATTACTAGATGAAGAAGAACTTCCAAGAATTGAAAAAAGAAATGAAGAAACAGTAATAATATTAGATACGCCATATTTGGCAGATAACAATTATAAACATAAATATAAAACCAACCCATTAGGAATCATAATTAGTGAAAAAGGCTATATTATAACTGTTTCTTTAAAAGAGCAACCATTTTTAGATTATTTTAAAGATAATGAAATCGAAGATTTTAAAACAAAAGAGAAGACCAATTTTATCTTCCAGATTTTTATTATGGTCGCTGGCATTTATCAAAAAGAACTAATTGGCATTAATGAATATATTGATAGTAAAGAAAAAGTGTTATTAAAATCAACGAATAATAAAGAATTAGTAAATCTATTAAATGTAGAAAAAACATTAGTATATTTTATTACATCACTAAAAGCCAATGAAATAGCTCTAGAAAAGATTGCTAAGGGAACGATTATAGAAATAACAAAAGAAAATGAAGAATTACTAGAAGATGCTTTAATTGAAACCAAACAGGCGATTGAAACAGCTTCGATTTACCGGGAAATATTATCAAGCATGACGGATACTTATGCCACTATTATTTCTAATAACTTAAACGATGTCATGAAATTTTTAGCAGGTATTACAATTGTGTTTTCCATACCAACTATGGTAGCATCTTTTATTGGCATGAATGTACCATTAGGAAGTATTGGCGATTCACCATTTAGTTTTATCTTAATTATTTTATTTTCCGTTTTATTATCCTTAATTATCGCTTATATTTTAAAAAGGAAAAATATGTTGTAAGTGATGGTTATAGATGAATATAATTTGTGTATAATAAAATAGATAGAAGGTGTTGATTTGAAAAAGTTACTTTCCTGTTTATTAATAGTACTAACAATATTAACTCTTATTGTATCTGCAACATTTGTTGAAGAAAAAGAAAAAACAGAACCACCAGAAGAAGAAGTAAACGAAAAAGATTTATGGGTTGAAGAACAATTAAGTGAAATGACGATAGAAGAAAAAATAGGGCAAATGCTAATTGTTTCTGATACAACAACTACTTTAGACGAGGATTTATTAAATAATTTAAATACTGTAAAACCAGGCGGCTTTATTCTTTTTAGTGATAACATTAAAAGTTATGAACAAACTAAAAAATTAATTGAGGATATTAATAGTACTAGTGATATTCCCATGTTTATTTCTATTGACCAAGAAGGTGGAAGAGTATTAAGAATTAAAAAATTAAGTGATGCTAAAGTAACAAATATTCCATCTATGTATCATTTAGGATTAACCAAAGATACAAAGCTTTCTTATGAAGTTGGAAAAGTAGTGGGCGAAGAATTAAGAGTTTTTGGCATAAATATGAATTTTGCCCCTGTTTTAGATATATATTCAAACAAAGAAAATACAGTAATAGGGGATAGGTCTTTTGGCACTACTAGCGATTTAGTATCAAAAATGGCTTTATCTTTTGCCGAAGGACAAGAAAGTACTGGTATTATTTCTGTATACAAGCATTTTCCAGGCCATGGTAATACATCCGAAGATTCCCATTATACTTTACCTGTTATTACGAAAACAAAAGAAGAATTAATGAATTTAGAATTAAAACCATTTATAGAAGCAATTAATAATGGAGCCGACGTCATCATGATTGGCCATCTAGCTGTTCCTAGTATAACGAAAGATGATACCCCAGCATCTTTATCTAAAGAAATAATAACTGATTTATTAAAAAATGAATTAGGTTATAACGGCTTAGTTATAACAGATGCTCTAAATATGGATGCTCTAACCAATGAATATACAGAAGAAGAAATCTATATAAATGCTATTAATGCCGGAGTAGATATTCTCTTAATGCCTGATTTTGATAATGAAACAATTGAAATAATAACAAATGCAATTGCAAATGGTACAATAGCTATAGAAGAAATTGATAATTCAGTCGAAAAAATATTAGAGTTAAAATATGATAAATTATTTATTGAAAATCCTTACACAAAAGAATACTTAGGAAGTACAGAACACCAAGAAATAATTTCTAGAATTCCCACTTATTAACATGAATTAAAATTAACAAACTAAGATAGTTTTTATTTAGAAACTTAGCTTTTTATGTTGCATTAAACATGACAATATATATGGACACGCACCTAATTACAGGTGCCTTTTTTAATCAATTTAGT
>USDC01000012.1 GCA_900553435.1 uncultured Mycoplasmatota bacterium | reverse complement strand
TCTTGTTATATGTGTTTGTTTATAATTTTTATTTTCTAAAAAAAATCTACTTTCTCCTACTATTAAAGGATATTTTATAAATATATGAAAACTTAATACAAAGAATGTGAAAATTAAAACGATTGATGAAGTTGAAATATTTAACATTATTTTATTCATCGCATTTAAAAGTAAATTAGCAATAGAGTTTTCTGTTTTATCTACTACATGAAAAATATAATTTATTACTCCATCTGATAAATCAGGTGTTCCATGTAAATAATTAGTTGCACTTTTATATTTTAAATATTCTACAACTGTTTCATAACTAGGGCTTTCTAAATATGAAGATACTATATTTATTCCAAATTCACTAGTCTCATATGCCTCATTATTATAACTTACATTATATGTACCTACTATTATACCTATTATTAAGCACACAAAAACTACTGAAAAATAGTTTTTCTTTACATTTCCTCTAGCTTTTGTTTTCAAGTTTTTAATCTTCCACATACTACCAACCTAAATTTATTTTAACATACTTTTTTCTTTTAATTAAGATAAACAATCTTACAATTTTGTAAGAAAAAAGAAACTATTCTTCAGTTTCTTCCTTTTTTTCTAATTTTATTAAAACTTCTCTTGGTTTACTTCCATTTTGTGCCCCTATTATTCCTCTTTCCTCAAGTGTATCTATTATTCTAGCAGCTCTATTATATCCTAATCTGTATTTTCTTTGTATTAAAGATGCACTTATTTTTCCAGATTTAATTGCAAACTCTACAATTTCATTATATAGAGGGTCATCATTATCTACATCAGTTTTATCATGAGTTGCCTCATTGCTTGTGTTATCTAAATCCATCATGCTTTCATTATATTTTGCTTTACCAAATTTTCTACAATAGTCTACTACCTTTTTAACCTCATCATCATCTACAAAAGCACCTTGTATTCTTATTGGAATATTTTCACCCATTGGCAAGTATAACATATCTCCTTTACCAATAAGTTTTTCTGCGCCACTCATTCCAAGAATTGTTCTTGAGTCAATGCTTGAAGATACTGTAAAACTTATACGTGATGGAATATTTGCTTTAATTACACCAGTAATTACATCTGTTGATGGTCTTTGAGTTGCAACTATTAAATGAATTCCTGCGGCTCTAGCCATTTGAGTAATTCTCATAATTGAGTCTTCTACTTCCTTCGCAGCTACTAACATCAAGTCAGCAAGTTCATCTATTATTACTACAATATAAGGTAACATTTTATCGCTGTTTTTTCCGAATTTTTTCTTTATATAATCATTATAAGTTGTGATATTTTTCGTACCAGTTTCACTAAATAAATCATATCTACTTTCCATTTCAAGTACTATTTTATGTAGTGCTCTACTAGCTTTTTTAGGGTCCGTTACTACTGGTATTAATAAGTGTGGAATTCCTTCATACATACTAAGTTCAACCTTTTTAGGGTCAACTAAAACAAGTTTAACTTCATCAGGTTTCGCACGCATTAATATTGAAACAATTATATTATTTATACATACACTCTTACCACTTCCAGTTGCACCAGCAACAAGTAAATGTGGTGTTTTATTTATTTCACAGAGCCATGTATCACCTTTTATATTTTTTCCTAAACTAGCAAGTAATTTTGAATTTTGTTGTTTTCTAGGAACACTTTCTAATATATCTCTTATTTTAACAGAAGCAACAACTGCGTTTGGAGCTTCTATTCCAATTGTACTTTTACCTGGGATTGGAGCTTGTATTCTTATGTCTTTAGCTCTTAAACTAAGCGCAAGTTCACTATGAATACTTTTTACTTTACTTACCTTTGTTCCGCTTGCAACTTCAACCTCATACTGAGTTACACTTGGTCCCTCATGTATTTCAACAACTTTTCCTGTTATTCCAAAATCTTTTAAAGTTTGTTCAATTATTTTACTATTACTTGTTACAAAATCATTTGAATTTACTTTTTTAACTTTAGGAGATGGTTTTAAAAGTTCAAGTGGAGGTAAAGAGTAAGGAGCATTTTCAGTATCCGCCTCTGGTGGAGTTATTACTTCTCCAGTTTCATGGTCTACTTCTAGATTATTTATTTCATCTATATCACTTATTGTAATGATATTTTCTTCAGCTTCAGCTTCTTCTCGTTCACTTTCTTCTGCGGCTCTAATAGCTTTTTCTTTCATTTTTTCTTCTTTTCTTAAAGCACGTTTTTCTTTACTATTTTTAAATGGTCTTTTAATCTTTTCAAAAATATCACCAATTGTAATATTAAGCATCATAATAATACCAAATACAATTAATACAATTACAACTATATTAGTACCAGTAATATCAAAAAGTGTAACAAAAAGTAGTGAGAATAACGCACCAATTATTCCTCCACCTGTTTCCCTTAAAAGTTCAGTATTTGATACAGATATCATTATATTATCAATAGTTGTTTTAACTATTTCAACCCCATCTAAATGGTTTAATTTTACATAATTTATATGTGAAAAAAGAAGTAAAGCTACAAGAAGTGAATAAAGCCCAATAAGTCTTGAAGCGGAATATGTTGGACTTTTTCTTTTCACTATCATATATATTCCTAAAATAATGCTTAAAACAAGTAGTATTGCCCACCAGTTTCCAAACAAAAACATAGCAAAATTCTTTATTAATTTTCCAACAAGTCCAAAACTACCAAAACCAATAAGCCCTACAACTATTAAAAATAATCCTTTAAGTTCGCTAGAATAAGTAAATGTTTTTTTCTCTTCTACTTTTCTTTTCTTTTTCTTTGCCACGTGTAATTCCTCCCGTTACTCTTCGTATGCACTAAGAAGTTTCTTATGTATACCTGGTTCTACAATATTTATTGCATTTAACACTAGCTCTAAAGATACTCTATATTCCCCTTTATAAAATTCTTTTTCTGCATTTTTAAGTCCAACTTCTACTTCTTTAATACTACTTCTATACCTATTTCCATAAACAATTGCCATCTCTGCCATTGCTGCGGTTTTAGTAAGTTCTTTTGAAGTATTAAATAGCTTTAAGACCAAATCTCTAGCAGTATCAACTCTTGTATTTAAAGTCTTAATTGAAATTGGTTTTTTCTCTAATTCTTTTATTATTTCATTTATAGCCTCATGTGCTTCTTTAAGTTCTACAAAATATTTCTTTGGAACAACAGTAAGTTTGTATTCTTTAATTTTATATTTTGCATCCCTTAATATAACTCTTATCTCTTCTAGTTGTTCTCTAGCACGTGCTTCATCTTCCTTTAGGCTTCCAAGTGTTCTTAATGTATTTTCTAGTTTATCTTCTGTATTAAATAACCTAACACTTATAAGTTCACATTCCTTAGCTAATTTTGAATAAGGAAGTATTTTTGCTTTTGTTCTATCATTAACATTTTTAAAATCATTTTTTATACTTTTAAGTTCTACATTTATATTATCTATTACTTCTAACTCTTCATCAGTTAAGTCATAACTAATTTTTAAATCAGCTAACTCAGCATAAATGTTTTTAACGATTTTTGTAAGTCTACTTGTCTTATCTGATATTACTTCTAGTGCCTCTTCATATTCTTTCTTACTTATTTTTTCTTTATCAAAATCTGAATAAAGGCTTTCAAAATAATCAAGCATTGTTTTAAGTTCAAAAATTGAATCTTCTAAATTAAGCACATTTAATCTATCAAAAATATCATTTAATTTTTTCTCTGCTTCATCTATATTATAGTCAATATTTAAATAATCTATATTATACCCATTTTTAACCATTCTCTTACTAATACTTTTAATATCAGTTATTTTTTTAGGTATTATACTTTTACCAAGCAAAATAATACTTGGTGCTTCTTCAATAACTATAGCCATATTATTTACTAAATCATCAAGTGCTTTAACAATTTTTGATACTTCATCAAATTCTTTATTATCCATTGCAAGTTCAAAAGCACTAAATAATTTATCAATATTTTCAAAACCAAGTTCAATTGGTTTAATTACATCTTTATATTCTAATTTGTTTTTATTAAATACACTTACAGTTTCTCTATATATCGTTTTTAACTTAGTAATAGCATTCCTATTTCTTTCTTCACTCATAGTAATATCTCTTACTTCATCTAGTAAAACGTCCGCCTTTGCTTTAACATAAAAAACTTCAAGCTCTGCTTTTCCAAGTTCACTTGCGATTTTCCTTACATCATTTGAATCAATTATATTTTCAATATTAAGAAGCATATCTGTAACTTTAGGTATATCTTTATTTTTAATTTCATCAAATTTCTTTTTCCAATTTTCATATTTTTTTTCTAAGTTTTTATTATTTACTAAACTTTCAACTTTATTAAATTCAGTAAGAATAGATGGAGATATTATTAAGTTTTTATTTGTTTCAATAGCCTCAATTTCATGTTCTAAATTTTCTTTTCTTTTTTTTCTCATCATAAAAATAACAAAAATAATTATAGCCATCGCTATAACAGAAACAGTTACTATTGCTAAAATTAATGTGCCATTACCCATAAGTCCACCTCTACTATAAACATTTTAACATGAAAAGCTTATTTTTGCTAGAAATTTTAAATATTTTGTCAAAATATGAAAGGTAATAAAATGCTTGCTTTTTCATAGAATTATTGTATAATTATTTATGTATTCAAATTTTGGCAGTATTATTTAAATTTATAACGCGTTTGTTAAGTTTATTAGTAGGAAGCCAAAACCGAACATATTAAAACAAACACCCTATAAATGATAATAATAAGCCCTTTTGTATACAAGAAAGGGAGGTATGAAATATGTCTAGATACACTGGACCTGCATACAAAAAATCTAGAAGACTTGGTTTTTCAACTTTAGAAAATGGTAAAGATTTAGCAAAAAGACCTTATGCTCCAGGGCAACATGGAACTGGAAGAAAAAAAGTAAGTGAATATGGAGTTCAACTTCAAGAAAAACAAAAAGTTAAATTTTTATATGGACTAAGTGAAAAACAATTTAAAAGAACTTTTGAAAAAGCTGGAAAAATGAAAGGTGTACATGGTACTAATTTCTTAATCTTACTTGAAAGCAGACTTGATAACATTGTATATCGTTTAAATCTTGCTCCAACTAGAAGAGCATCAAGACAACTTGTTAATCATGGACACATTTTAGTAAATGGTAAAAAAGTTGATATACCATCTTACCAAGTTAAACCAGGAGACACTATTAGTATTAGAGAAAAATCAAGTAACCATCCAGTTATTAAAGAAAGTCTAGAAAATGCAGTTAAAACATGTGAATATGTTTCATGGGATGATAAAAAGAAAACTGGAACATATTTAAGATATCCAGAAAGAAATGAACTAAATAGTGAAATTAACGAAGCATTAATCGTTGAATTCTACAATAGATAAAAGAATAAACTACCATTTGGTAGTTTTTTTATGATAATTTTACCATTAAAAAAAGCTCTTAACTTAGAGCTTTAATTAATTCTGCTTTTTTCATTGAAGTATAACCTTTAATGTTTTTTTCTTTAGCAAGATTTTTTAACTCACTAACTGTTAGTTTTTCAAGACTTTTATTTTCATCAGTTTTTTCTGTCTTTTTAGGTTCTTCTTTTTTAGCTGTTTCTTTCTTAACAGTTTCTTTTTCTGCTTTTTCTACTTCCACCTTTTTACCATCTAAAGCATCTTTAGCAATATTAACTAAATTAGTAAAGCTTTCTGGATCTGTAATAGACATTTCACTTAACATCTTTCTATTTATTTCAATATTTGCCTTTGTTAAGCCATTAATAAATCTTGAATAACTAATATCATTTTGTCTACAAGCAGCATTTATTCTTGTAATCCATAATTTTCTAAAATTTCTTTTATTTTGTTTTCTATCTCTATAAGCATATTCCCCAGAATGCATTAATTGTTCTTGTGCAGTCTTAAATAATCTATGCTTACTTCCAAAATATCCTTTAGCTTCCTTTAATACTTTTTTTCTTCTTTTTCTAGCGACTACTCCGCCTTTAACTCTTGTCATTTATTGTCACCTCTTACATTACATTTTTGTATCTGTTTGAATCAGCATTTGATAAAACAGATCCTTTTCTGTTCTTTCTATTAAAACTTGTATTCTTTTTACCTGTATTATGGTTTCCACCTGGTCTACCAATTTTTACTGTTCCTCCAGGTCTTACTTTTAATTTTTTACTTATTCCACCATGTTTTTTTTGTTTTGGCATAACTTTCTCCTCCTATTTTTTTGGTGCTAATAGCAAGCTCATATTTCTACCTTCCATTTTTGGTTTTTGTTCTATTTCTGAGACGTCTTCAAGTCCACTGGCAAATTTTAATAAAACTTCACGCCCAAGTTCTGGATGAGCCATTTGTCTTCCTTTAAATCTAATAGTAGCTTTTATTTTATGACCTTTTTCTGCATATTTTCTAGCATTTTTTAGTTTTGTATCTAAGTCATTTTTATCAATAACTACACTTAAACGATATTCTTTCATTTCTAAGTTGTTTTCTCTCTGACGTTTTTTTGCTTCTTTTTCCCTTTTTTGTTTTTCATAACGATATTTATTATAATCAATTATTTTACAAACTGGAGTAGGTTTTTCAGACATTAAAACTAAGTCTAAACCTGCATAAGAAGCAAGAGTAAGTGCATCACTAATAGATTTAAATCCCATTTGTTCTCCATTTGGACCAATAACCATTACTTCTGGAAACTTGATATCCTCATTAATTAGAACTTTATTTTTGTTCGCTATTTAAAACACCTCCAATAAAAAAGTGGACACAATATGCCCACGTTAAAACCATTTTTATGGCATTTACCTATTACTAATAAGTAATCAGGTGAGTGTGGACACACTACTTTCCTCTTTTTTAGTTACTCGTTAATTATATAATTATTATATGACTTTGTCAAGTTAATATTCATATACTCTTTTTTTTCTAGTAAACTTCCTATTTTCTTCAATATATTTTTTATGAGAATTTCGCACAAAATATTCTTCTCCATCAATCTCAGTCTGTACTTTCATTCCACTTCTTACGTATTTTTCTTTGTGAGTTTCTACAACTTCACCATCATGTAACATGATTTCTTGTATTATTTTTGACATTTCTACGCCATATGAATATCCTTTTGCGATTGTACTTCTATTTTCATCATGCTCATTAATTTTATTAGAGTGGTTAAATATAAGTATATGTTTATTATCGTTTAGTTCTTTTAACCAAATATTATCTTCATATTCTTCATATTTTGAAACTTTCTTTAGTTTTACTACTCTACCTTCAATTTTAATTTCAAAATATTTGTTATTTTCTAAATCATATGAAACAAATGAATTTTTCTTAAAATTATAAATACATGAATCAGATAAAAATTCTTTCATTTTTTTATAAAACAAATCAAATGTTTCCTCATTTATTGTCCTATTCAATAAATTATAATAAAATAAATCTTCACCCATAACCAATACCCCCATCTAATTTAATTATAACAAATTTCAAGTAAAATGTCAAATTTACGTAAATTTACTTCAAAAAAACAATAGTTTCTCCTATATTCATACCATCTAAATAAAATTCACTTACATTTTTATTTCTACTTAAAGTATTATGCACACTTTCCTTTACAATTCCAGTACCAATACCATGAATAATTACAATTTTTTTGTTCTTTAATTTAACATTCTCTAAAATAAATTCATTTGTTTTATAACTAGCATAAACTCTGTCTACTCCATGAAGATCAAGGGTTGGAAGCATATATGTAAAAGGGTCAATTTGCTTTTTCATTAAAATAAAATATTTCCTCAACTTCTTTTAAATTAGGTATAGAATTTCTCGTTCCTATATGCCTTAAAGAAAGTCCAGCACATATATTAGAAAATTTACACGCATCCATCAAGCTCATATTCTTTGTAAGAGCATAAAGAAACGCACCATGGAAAATATCTCCAGCTCCTGTTGTGTCTTTTGGAGTAACTTTAACTGCCGTTATAAGTTTATACCCATCATCATCTTTTATAAAACATCCTTTATCTTCAAGTGTAATTACAATAATATTTTTAAATTTATTCTTTAAATATTCATATACATCTATAAGTGTCTTTTTATTATTAAAATCTATTTTTATATTACTTACTTTCTCAGCAAATTCTTTTGAACATACTAAATAATTTACCATGCCAGCAAGTTCAATTACTTCTCTTGCATCTCTTCCCGCATCTATTACACTAATTGCATTTGGAAATTTTTCTAAAGCCAGTTTACTTCCTCTATAATTATGGCCATCTATTAAAATAAATTCTGGATAAAAGTCATATTCATTATTTCTAAGCATTGGATAACTTGATGCATAGTTAAACACAGTTCTTGAACCATTCTTTTTATTTATTATTATAAAACTAATAGTAGTATCAACTTTGTTATTTACTTCAATATATCTAGTGTCAACTCCGATTTCTTTAAACTCACTTACTATTCTTCTTCCAAAAATATCATTTCCTACAACTCCTTTAAAAACTGTAGGTACACCAAAAGAACCAAGTAAATATGCAGCAGTAGAAGCAGGACCTCCACCACATTCTATTTTTTCATTTACTCGGTATTTTATATTTTCTATAGGATATTCTTCTAAAGGCATGCTTATATCATAACTTGCATGACCAATGCATAATACTTTCACTTTTATCCCCTCTTCATAAAAATATTATAACATATCAAATATAAAATTTATATAAATATTGACTAGAAAAATAAAACTCCATCATTTGATGAAGTTTTAAAATCGTTTATTATTTAGAGTTTTTAAAAAACTTTTTATAAATTAATTATTCTTTTTTTCACACAATGTTGCTTGAGCAGCAGCAAGTCTTGCGATTGGAACTCTATATGGACTACATGAAATATAGTCTAAGCCAACTTCTTCAAAAAATAATACACTTGCTGGATCTCCTCCGTGTTCGCCACAGACTCCCATTAGTAGTTTAGCATCAACTTTTCTTCCCTCTCTTACACCAATAGCAATTAACTTCCCTACTCCTCTTTTATCTAATTTAACAAATGGATCATTTTCTAATATTCCTTTTTTATAATAATTTTCTAAAAATACTCCAGCATCATCTCTTGAAAATCCATAAGTCATTTGAGTTAAATCATTTGTCCCAAAACTATAGAAATCAGCAACATTAGCTATTTCTCTTGAAGTTAAGCAAGCACGTGGTACTTCTATCATTGTACCTACCCTATATTTTAAACTTAATCCTTCTTTTTCATTTATTTCTTTATATAAATCATCTATTATTTTTCTAACGTAATGTAGTTCTCTAATGTCTGAAACTAGAGGTATCATTATTTCAGGTTTTATTTTCTTTTCCTTAAATAAAAGTTCTTTTTGAGCTTCTATTATAGCCATAGTTTGCATTCTTACTATTTCTTCATAAGTAATAAGTAATCTACATCCTCTGTGTCCCATCATAGGATTAACTTCTTTTAAATCTTTTATTCTACTTTCAAGTTCTAAATGATTTAATCCCATAGCATCAGCTAAAAAGATTATATCCTTTTTTTCTTTTGGCAAAAATTCATGTAAAGGTGGATCTAAATATCTAATAACAACTGAATCAGGATATGTTGCTTCAAACAGTTCTGTAAAATCTTTTATTTGATATGGTAAAATCTCTTCTAAATATTTTTCTCTTTCCTCTTTTGTATTAGAAAGTATCATTTTACGAAAAGCAAATATTCTATCTTTATCAAAAAACATATGTTCAGTTCTACATAAACCAATTCCTTCTGCGCCTAGTTTTTTTGCTAGTTTTGCATCACTAACTGTGTCAGCATTTGCTCTAACTTTCATTCTTCTTGTCTCATCTGCCCAACTCATAAACTTTTCAAAATCTCCACCTATACTAGCATCAACTAATTCTAATTTAGCATTATAAACTAACCCAGTCGTACCATCTATACTTATATAATCATTTTTATTTAAAGTTGTATTTCCAATATTTAAAGTTTCTTCAACTTCATTTATTTTTAAGTTACTGCATCCACATACACAAGGTTTTCCCATTCCTCTTGCGACAACCGCAGCATGAGAAGTAATACCACCACGAACAGTAACAAGAGCATTCACTTCTTTCATTCCCTCTATGTCTTCTGGAGAAGTTTCGTTTCTTACTAAAATCAAATCTTCCTCTCCGTTTGCTTTTCTTTTAACCGCTTCTTTAGCACTAAAACATAGTTTTCCATATGCACACCCAGGCGAAGCAGGAAGTCCACTTGTTAATGGCTCAATATTTTTTAACTGTTCCATACTAAATGTTGGGTGAAGTAAAGAATCTAAAGTTTTTGGATCAACTCTTAAAATTGCTTCTTCTTTTGTTAATTTTATTTCTTTAACAAAATCTACTGCTATTTTAATTGCCGCAAGCCCTGTTCTTTTTGCGTTTCTAGTTTGTAATAAATAGAGTTTTCCGTTTTCAATAGTAAATTCAATATCTTGCATATCTTTATAATAATCTTCAAGTTTATTAGCATATTCTACAAATTCGTTATAAACCTCTGGCATAATTACTTTAAGAGTATTAATATCTTCTGGAGTTCTAATGCCGGCAACTACATCTTCTCCCTGAGCATTAAGTAAAAATTCACCATATAATTTATTTTCTCCAGTAGAAGGGTTTCTAGTAAATGCAACACCAGTACCAGAAGTTTGTCCCATATTACCATACACCATTTGTTGTACATTTACTGCAGTTCCCCAAATTGATGGTATATCATTCATTTGTCTATATATTTTAGCTCTATCATTTTCCCAACTATCAAAAACAGCTTTAATTGCAT
>USDC01000011.1 GCA_900553435.1 uncultured Mycoplasmatota bacterium | reverse complement strand
TTTTTTTTTAACATAACACAACTCCTTAACAATCTTCTTTCGCTTGTTTTTCTAGTTGTTCAAGCAAAGTGTAAACCCCTTCTTTAAGATTTTGCCCATAACATACTCCTTTAGAACAAGCTGTTGACTTATCAGCTCCACCTAAACTATAATTTAATTCTAAATGTAAGTGAGGTCCAGTTGAATTCCCTGTATCGCCAGCTTTTCCAATCATTTCTCCTGCTTTAACCGTTTGTCCAACACTGACATTTCTAGCACTTAAATGTGCATACAATGAATACACATTTTTTCCTTTTTTATAAATATCACCGTGATTAATTTCTATATAATTTCCATAACTATTTCCATATTTAGAAGTTTCTACTTTACCATCTAATATTGCATAAACCGGAGTTCCAATTGTTACACCATGAGAATAATCATCCCCACAATGATAACTTCCTCTGCTTGCTCTAAATTGACAAGCTGGTTTACTATAATTCTTAGGTTGCTTCTTAAGAGGCCAAGAAAATCCACATATACTAGCATTCATAAATCCACAGTTTGTAGTATCTCCTAAATATCCACTTGCGTCAATTTCACCATTTTTTATACTTCCAGATGCCTCTAAGTCTTCAGAGCCAACACTTCCTTCCATATCAATGACTTTACCGTCGATTGTTCCACTAATTTTTACGTCTCCATAAAGTTTTCCCTTGAATTGTTTATAATAATTATTAGCATAATTTTTTCTTGTATCCATATGTGGAATTCCTGGTCTTTCATATTCATCACAAAATATTTCAGTTGCTTTTTCTACACTAGTTGATTTTTTAAAGCCATTTACATCAGAGATCCAACTACCACTATTAATTTCCTTATCTATCCAAATAAGTTGAGTTTCTAAGTCGTCCCATGTTGTTCCTTTTTCATTTGCAACTTCTAATAAACCATTCCATCTACTTCCGTTTACCGTCCATTGCGCTAACCCTCTTCCAGGCCCTCCACCATGCTGCTTAATAGCAGGATCAAGACCACTTTCAACCTCTAAATTCCCCATGATTCCAGCAGTTGCAGCTTCACTGTATCCATGTGTTCTAAAATAATTCCATATTTGAGTAGCGTTATCTCCTTGTAAAGCCGCTAATTCTTCTTCTGTCAGTTTTTTTTCAGCAGTAAATTTCCCATTTTCAACTGTACCCTTAATATCACTTATTTTAAAATCACCTTCACCAGTAATATTTAATGTGATATTTTTACCAGATCTTGTTCCAGTTATTTCTATTTCTATTGCTTGACAATCTTCAGTACTATCATAAATTCCATTTTGTTCATCTGAAGCAAAAGCAACTAGTATAATAAAAATTATGATTGCTATGAAACCAAATATAAAGGCTACACCAACAATTAATGGAAAAGCAAAAGATTTAAATAAATTTTTTAAAAACAGCATACTATCACCTTATAATTATTTATAGTCCTCCACCAGAACCAAATGATTCTAATTCTTTAGGTGTAACAATAACTGTTATTTGCATACGTCTAGCACCACATACAAATAATGCTTCGCCTTGTTGATACCTTTTGATAGAATCTTTTTCTTGATCGTTTAAATCAATTAATTTACCTAAATCATCAACTGCTTGTTTTTTAAGTCCCATTACCAAATAATAACTAGCATTATCAAATATTGCTTTACCATGTATTATAACTTCTGGAGCAGCAAAGTCAGTAGGTTGTTGAGTTATTATTATTGTTCCTGTATTATATTTTCTACTACGTCTTTGCATTTGAGCTAAAAATTCTGCACCTAGTGTATTTTTATCTCCTAATAATACATGAGCTTCATCTACCATTAATACTGTATTTACATCTTTATCTAAACACAAGCTCCATGCATATTTTAAAATGTTAAAAAACAATGCATTTCTAATATTAGAATCACTATTCATTAACTCTCTAATATTAAAAGCTATAAAATCAGAATTTGTTTCTATTGTTGTATGACCAGTAAAATAATATCTTAATTCTTTTACTAGTGGTCTTACTTTTAATTCTAACCTTTCCATTATTTCTCTTTCATGTGTTTTTTCAGTCATTGAAAGAAGCCTTCCTTTTATAGTAGCATAAACATCATCAAAAGTTGGAAAATCTTTAGATGTAAAATTAGAAAAGTCAGTATTAAAATCTATCTTAAATCTTTTATAAGTATCTTGTAATACTTCACTAAACATAGTAAGAACATCTTCAGTAATATCTGGACTATAATATTTCATAAAAGCTTTTACAGATTGTAAAGTTCTAGTTAAAATTGTATATCCTAAACCTTGTGAAATTTCTTCTTCATCAGTATCAATAATAACTTCAAGCGGATTTACCATTCCAAACTCTCCGCCCTTACCTAAGTCTATTGAAGAACCTTGGTATAATCTAACCATTTCTTCGAGTTCGTTTTCTGGATCAATAGCTACTACTTTATATCCGTTTCTCAAATTTGTTCTTAAAAGAAGTTTAGCTGCTGTACTTTTACCTGAACCACTGGTTCCAAGTATTATCATATTTGCATTATTTCTGTTATATTCTTTTTTAGTTTGATATAAAAATTGATTAAATAAAATTACACCACCAGAAAAATCAATTCCTAATAAACATGACAATCCAGGATCTTTTATTGTATCAAAAACAAAAGGATACATGGCAGCAATAGTTACTGAAGGAATTGGAGTACCTATTCTATCTTCTATATCATTTTTAGGAAATATTGGTAAACAACTTTTTAACACTTTTTCTTGTTCAAACCTTAAAGCATAACCTTTCATTCCCATAGCTTCTAAATAATTTTTAACTTGAATTTTTTTATTTTCTAATTCTTCTTCACTATCCGCTGATATTAAAATATGCATTTGAAAATCAAAAATTTTAGCTTGAGTTGCAGTTAACATTGTTATAAAATTTTCCAATGATTCATAGTCTTGTCTAATTTGTTCTTGTCTTGTTCTATCAGGCTCTTTTGAATAGTTTTGTTTTAAATTAGCTATTTCTTTATTTAGCATTTTGCTAAGAGATGTAAAAGGAATTGGTATATGTTTTATAATTACCTTAATACCAGATATACTAGTAAGTTGCATAAGATATCCAGTTCCGATTTGTTTTGGATAAGAAACAACAGTTAGAATAGTTGTGTATTTATCACTTATTATCATATCAGAACTTCTAAATTCCAACCCTTTAGGAGCCAATTCTTTTTTTATGTTCATTGTGCGATCACCGTCCCAAATTCAGTGGAAGGTCCACCATTTAAAATACCATCTAACATAACTCTTAAATCCGAATTAGTAGTCTGTGTAGCTTGTAAACCAGCTTGAGCAAGACCACTTATTAATTGTTGAATTCTTTTTTGAATTATTTCAGGTTTTTTCTCTTTAAACAATATAAAATATTCTGTATCAGTTACATTTAAATCCTTTTCAGAAAACAATCTTGCTTTATCTATGTCTTCCATAATCATTTTTCTTTTTACTGGTGATTGTACTGAATTAAATTGTATTTGTAGTTGTGATAAATAAAGATTTACATCAACTGGTCTATCTGTAATTATTAACCAAAATTCATAGTCTATTTGATTATAAAAATTTCTTAAATTAAATATTGTATTATCTTGAGTTTGATAATCTAAAATAAAAATGTTTTTTGGTTGAATCTTTATTCCTGTAACTTGATATCCATTATCTAATACAATCGCTCCATTTATAATATTTCTAATAGGAAGCCAATTTTCTGTATATTTTGATATTGTCCCCTTATTTTTCTGTGTACTCACTAGTAAAACACCAACCTTTCCAAATATATACTCTTCGCATTGTATAATACTCATAAATTTCTCTAATTAATACCCTAATATTATGGTAATTAGGTAAAGGAAGCACTAAAAATGTTGAAAGTAATGCTGGAGATAACTTTAGTAAAAATGCTAATGCAGAATTACCTTGAATTGCTACCAAAAAAATCAATGATAATATTATCCCCGTTAAAAATATTCCTAAATCAACCGGTCTAAAGAAACCAAAAAGTAGCATAGACCTTTTTGAATTTGCCGGTATTATATATACTATTTCTTGCCTTTCCATTTTACTCTTCCTTTCCTACTGTCCATTCTTATACATGTTTTTATTTTTAATATTTTTAATTTTAGCGTTTGCATCAGCAATTTCAGAATCGTGTCTGTTTGCATCTGCATCAAAATCAGAAATAATATCTTTAAAGTCTCTAGACATTAAATCATCTTGTGAAACATTAACATCAGTATTAGCCGATATATTTGATAATTCTGCTGCTGCATTTCTTACATCTGCATCAAATTTAGAAGAATCAACATCTATAGTATTATCAAATGCATCTGTTCTAACATCTCCCATATATCTTTTGTATTCTGCATCTACTCTTTCTTTTTCTTTTAACATTTCTGCATTCAACCTATCTTGATATTGTTTATGTTCTTCAGCATTTAATTGACGATCTACTCTTTCTCCAGTCAATAAGTTTACTTCTCCTTTTATTCCTTCTTTTTTAGCTTTTTCATATTCAGCCATAATTCTGCTATATTCACCGGATTTGTTATATGCTTCATTTATATTTGTATAATTAGTTCCGTTTTCTTTATTAAATCTTTTAAGTGCTGCAGCTTTAACAGCGTTTTCATAATTTCGTGCAGCTTGTGTTCCTCTTCTTGCATTGTCAGATTTTCTTTCATGTGCACTTTTTGCTTTTTCAATATCCTTAATTTGTTTATCATAATATTGTTGCTGTCCAGTAACAGAACCTAAACCATGGAATATTCTATTTTTTAGTCCACCTTCAGCCATTGTTTTGTAATGAGCGTCTCTTACACCAGTGGTAGTACCTTTCATATTCCTCATAATATCACTTGCTTTTGTAGATTTAGCACCAGTTACAGCACCTCTAGCCGAACCAGTTATAGAGCCTCCTAAAAATCCTTTAAGTCTATTTCCTGCCCCTGCTCCAGCATGAGCAGCACCAAGAGCTCCTCCAACTATTCCACCAAGTCCCATAGCAGCTAAACCACCTGCAGCTCCAACCATAGTTCGACCAAACCCTTTTATAGGATTAAAACTTGAAGATCCTGAAGCTTGAATTCCAAGAATATCCTGTAATAACTTAGGAATCATTTTTGCAAATAAGAAAATAGCTATTACTAACATAAAATACGCAATTGCATATGTAATACCCCGTAACTCAGAAAACGCTTCAGTTGAAGTATCCATAATACTTGGAATGTTAGAAAACAATACCATTGCTAGCAACATTAAGGCAATTCTCAAAAATAAATCTATAAATGTTGATGCAAGTGTCTTCGCCCAATTAGTAAGGTTCTGTTTTGTATTTGGATCTATGTATGAAATTATCGGTATAGGAGCAATTATTTGTAAAAAAACTAATTTAAAGGCACGAATACCAATATCAATAATATATCCTACTAACATAAAGATCAAAAATATTCCTGCCACTGCTGATATAATGGTATGAGCTTTTATTTGGTCTCTGTTAAAAGCATTTAAATCATCAATACTACCAGAACCTAAAACACTTGCCCCAACTGCATTTCTCACTTCTTCACAAGCAGAGTCATATTCTTTATCAACATCGCTTTGTAAACAACTTTGGCTTTTAAAATTAGAATTTCCGACATCTTCTTCTGGATCAACAGTTACAAAAAACGAAATCCACATCATGTATGCCATCTGATCCCCTTTAGTTATCTTATCATCTTCAGTATCATTAAGATTTTTATTTGGCTCATCAACACCTAATATTAATCTTTCAACAAATGCATCTTGTATAAGAGCATCTTCTGCCCTATAAATCAAATCAAAACCTATACTATTGCGATCATCTCCAGGCATAAAAATTACAAGTAATATAAGTGTTATAAAAATATTTTTAACTACAACTCCTGCTCCAGTAGAACTATCTGTAAGTTTATCTGGAGAAACCAAGTAAGTTAAAAATGAAAATAATAATTTAAATAACATAAGAATTCCCAACAACAAGAAAATTCTATTCATTATATAAAAAAGTGCATCAAAACTTTCTAAAATATCTAAATTAACAAATGCAAAAAATATTTTGAATAAAGATGAAACAATAGAATAGATAAAATCATTTATCCATAACATTATATAATCCAAAACTTTACTTAATTGATCTGTTACCCATCCACCTGTTACAAATAAATCTGTTATGAATCCCATCTTTTCCTCCTAACTACAAATCTAAACCACACGTTCCATCAGAAATTCCTGTTATATCCATTAAAAATTCTATCAATGTTGGTGCTAAGAATATTAGTATTGCAGCTATTGTCCTTTTTACAAAACGAGTAATTGCATTTTGTAATTCATTTTCATCTGCTGCTATAGCTTTTGAAAAATCTAACATTGTTAATACAATTAATATTATTGGAGTAGCTACTCTTATAACTAAAAATATATATTCTAAAATTTCTTTTGTACTATCTCCTATTAACTGATCACAACTCTTATAATTGTTTGTTATCTCTATTGCTGTTAATTCATCTATTTTCGCTTTTTTCTTTTCGTCCGCTATACCACCCAATGTCTTTAAATTTGCTTGTTCTTTTTCTAGAACTTTACCCAATTCATCACTATTCTCATAAACCGTCGCTTTGGCCGTCACTTTTGTACGCGTTTTATTAGCATTATTTTCAAGATAAGCAAAAAAACAATGATCTAAAGAATTATAAGAAGTTTTGCTACCAGCTTTTTTTGTACACTTATATATAGTTGGTCCAATATAAAGCGTTGGACATTCATTATTCTTTTTATATCTTTTAGTAAAAATTTCTATAAAATCTTTATCTTGGCTTTTATAATGTTCAATATTTGGCAAAACATTTCTGATTGGATTCCCGCTAGGATGATCTCCAGTGCAATAAGTTTGCGAACTCAATAATGTATAATCCCATTCAGCCTCTAACCAAGTTCCTTCCTTATATACATCACCATTTGCATCAAGTTTTAATCTCATATCTAAAGAACAACTGGGATAAGAAGGGTGTACATAATTACACCTTAAAATATCAGGCATACTATCTTTACCTGCATCAATTTTTGGCATAAATATAAACAACACAGTAATTAAAAACACAAAATATATAATAAATCTATTTTTATTCACGATATCACATCTTTCTATAGCCTATACATTAAAATTATATCATAATGAAAACACAAAAAAAAGCAAAAATCCAAAACTTGTTTTTTGCTTTTTAATTACATATTATAAATTAATCAGATATAGGACAATCAGTAGGGTTATTAACGCAATTCATACAAGCTTGCCAACTATCATCCCCTATAACACTCATTAAGAAAGTAACTAAAGTTATTACTAAGAATACTACAACTGCAGCAATTATTTTATTAATTAAACCTTTTTGAGCAGTCTTTATAGCATCATCTTTTTGAGACATAACTGCTTGAGCCATTTGTAACATACCAAATAAAATCAACATAATTGGTACAATTATTTTAATACCTTGAACAACCCATCCAATTATACCAAAAACTGGGCTTAAATCTCCATCTGTTCCTCCGCACATTTCACTAGCTACATCCATAAAATTTAATAAATAATTCATATTTCTTCCTTCTTTCTTTTACTCTATTATAATTTTATCTAAGAAAAGTCTTATTGTCAATTATATTTACATCTTAATTTGCATCTTATTTAATAAATTAATTATTTCTTTATTTGTTTTTGCTCTATCACTAAGTGGTGGCATATTATAAAATACTTTAGTTTTTGCCTCATATTCAAAATCTTTAATATCACTTTCATCAAGCAAGCTTTTGTTTAATATAATCTTTTTTCCCTTTAATTTCTTAAATGTATCTTTATCTTTTAACATTAACTTATTTAGCATAACCATACTAGGCTCTACTAAATATAATACATCATCACATATACTTGTATCTTCATATGTATTTAAATCTAATAATATAAAATCTGCATTTGGATATTTTTGTATTGTTTTTACTAAATCACTTTTAGTAACATTTATAAAATTTCTTTCTTTATAAATAACAAAATCAAATTCATCTACTTCTATTGCAATAACATTATAAGAATTTTTAACTAGTTCTTTATACATCATATAAATAAATGAAGTTGCACCAGCATGTTGAGTTAAATTTTTAACTCCTATTACCTTTCTTCCTGAAGTGTAATTAACTGCTTCATTTTCGTTTTCACTTCCTGTGATGTCTTCATACTCAGTAAAAGCATTGGGTGTATAAGTATAGTTCATTTTGTCATCTTCTTGCTGATATTGGAACATTGAATCGTTATTAGTAGAATTATCAACATCTTCTTGAATAAATGTATTGTTTTTATTTTCATTATTCACATCATTATTTTGACTATATGTACTATATTTAAGAAAATCATTATTCACAGGAGCATTATCTACTACTCCACCCTCTATTTTAGTAGGTTCACTAACCTTTGGTACATCAACATCTAAATAGTTAACAGATGTTGGTTCTACAAACGCATTTAACTTATTTTCAGCTTCGCTAGTATCAAATATCGGAATATTATTAACATTTTCATTTGCTTTTTCAAGATTTTTATCTATGTCTTTTTTTTCAGTTTCAATAGTTTTATCTATTTCTTCTAAAGCTTCGTTATTGTCTTTATTGTCACCTAAATCTAATTCTTCTATATCATTAGTTTCTTTAGGCATATCTTCTTGAGGTTTAACTTCATCTATTTTTGTATCTATTACTGTATCTTCTTTTTTTTCTTCTTTTTCAATTTCTACTTTTTTTTCTTCACCTTTTACAACTGAGGCAACAACATCAAAAGTATTTGGTGAAGCAAGTAAATGTTTTACCCCCTCTAAATTTCTAGTAAAATTATAAAATCCAGAATTTACAAGTTTTGCTAAAAATTCTTTAGAAGCACATTTTTTATTATCATCTAAAAATAAAACCACACTATTAGGATTTAAAGAAGCAAGTAATCTAATATTACCTAAATCACTATAATTATTAATTGAAGTTAAATCAATTATAATCTTGTCATATCTAAAATTCCTTAACATTTCAACTAAAGAATCAGCATTATAAGTTCCTTCTAACATTTGTGTATCTTCTAAATTAGAAAGTAAACTTTTATATTTGTTTGCTATTACAATGTTCATATTTATCACCTTTTTATTCTAAATAAATTATATAAAAAATAAAGATTAAAATCAATTGTTTTAATTTTTTTATTAAAAAAACTAGATATAAATCTAGCATTAAATCTTAAGTCCCTTCAGAAGCAGTACTTGGTATATTATGTAGTAATTTAGTCTCACCACTTACTGGTACAGTAAATGAACCATCAAATAACATAGGTAAATCAATTATTACAAAAGTAGAAACTTTATAATATCCCTGTTTTACACTACCTGAGGAATACTCTGAAGTTGTAATTAATTTATAACAATAATTATTTCCATCTCCAGTTTTAGCATCCTCACCATATATTTCCTTTGGACATCCAATATTTAAATCTCCTCTATTATATCCTATTCTATCTAAATAATCCGAGATTTTCTCTTCAGTTGTTTGTCCACCATTTGCATCTTTTTCTGTAATAAAACCTTCGTCTCTTTCAATTATATTAATAATTTCGTTTTTTACACGAAAAGCTTTCGTGTAGTTTATAGCTACAGCAATAAAGCTTGCAAAAAGTACTATAAAAACAACAACTAATCCCAAAAGCCAAGTCCCTCCTATAGATTCTTTCATTTAGAAAAACCTCACTTTAGCTAGTAGCCATAGGTATACAATCGTTTCCTTTGCAACATTCCCATTTACTAGTTTTTACGTTACCACCTTGTGATGTTTGTGAGTTTTTAACTTCACGTGCTGTATAATCGCTTCCATATGTTTTACATGATTGTTCAGCAATTTGTCTTTGAATTAAAGGCCAAACAAACACTGCAAATAACACACCTACTGCAACTACTGCAATAATTGTTATAACTGTCATATTTAATTCTCCTGAAGCTTCTCTCATCTTTTAACTCCTCCTTATTATCTATTAAATAGTTTACCCTATTTCCACTTTTTTTTCAATACTTTTTTATTTATTATACATTTTTACATTTTTTTTAGACTTTTATGATTTTTAATTAGTGTTTTTACTCCAACATTATGTGAAAAAGCAATATTTGCAAGATTTTTTTCAACAGTTATTACCACACCTACTCCATATTTATCATGCATAACAGTATCCCCTGGTTTTAAATCCTTATTATTTTCTTCATCATACATACTATTTTTATCTACTTTTTTATCTACAAGTTTATTTGTTTCTAAGTATTTATCATCAATTTCTTTAATAAACCTACTAGGGGCATTTACCATATCTCTTCCATATAAGACTCTTCTTTTTGAATTTAATAAATATAGTCTTTCTTTTGCTCTAGTTATTGCAACATATGCAAGTCTTCTTTCCTCTTCTACTTCGCTATTTGAGTTTAGTGAGTTAACATGTGGAAATAAATTTTCTTCCATTCCAACTATAAATACAACTGGAAACTCTAAGCCTTTCGCAGAATGTATGGTCATTAAATTAACTGCATCATCAGTATAATTATAAGCTCCTGCATCGCTTACTAAGCTTATACTTTCTAAAAATTCCTCTAAAGATACTATTCCCGTTTTTTCCTCAAATGCATATGTTATACTTTTAAACTCTTCTAAGTTTTCAAGTCTTATATCTGCTTCTAAAGACTTTTCTTTTTTTAAAGCTTCTTTCATTCCACTTTTATTTAAAACATCATCTATTAGCTCAGTTAAAGTTAATTTTTTAGAGTCTTCAATAAGTTCTATAATAAGTTTTTTAAACTCTAATTCTTTTCCTTTATCTATTGCCTCAAACATACTAATATTTTTAATATCAGCTTCATTTATAATATTTTCTAATGTTTTAGCCCCTATCCCCCTTTTAGGCACATTTATTGCTCTTGAAAGACTTATACCATCATCTGGATTATATATAAGCTTTAAATAACTAATTAAATCTTTTATTTCACGTCTATTATAAAAGTGATAACTTCCTACTATTTTATATGGAATATTTTCTTTTAAAAACCCTTCTTCAATAATTCTACTTTGTGCATTTGTTCTATATAAAACACAAAAGTCTTTTAACTTGTAATTTTCTTCTTTTCTTAATTTTTTTATTTCTTCTATAACTTGGCTAACTTCATGTCTTTCATCATAACTTCTTAAATACTTTACTTTT